>CAYQFM010000247.1:733-2734 GCA_964416735.1 uncultured Iamiaceae bacterium
CTCTGCCCGGGGACGAAGCTGTCCAGCTTGTACGGCCCGGTGCCCATCATCTGGTTCTTGCTCTTGACGAAGTCCTTGTGGACGATCGGCAGGTTCGTCAGGTGGGACCGCATCAGGCCGTACGGCTTGCTGGTGTGGATCGCGACCGTCAGCTCGTCGAGCGCCTCGAAGGACTGCACGTAGCCGATGAAGTAGGTGATCCACTCGCTGCCGGCCGCAAGGTCGGTCACGTGGCCCAGCGTCGCCACGACGTCTGGATTCACTAGCGTGATCACCATTTCGAGATACGCCGAGCAGTTGGCAACCTCCTCTGAGGTCGGAGTGCCATTCGTTCCGTCGTCGTCCTGCGGATTACACAGGATCGCGTTTGTGATGAAGACGCGGTCCCTGCGCCAGCCGATGTTTCCGAGAAGTGCCTCGAAGTTGTCACCGGTCCTATCTCCGCACAGGGGCACACCGGTTCGCTCGGCTCCCAGGCGTCCGGGCGCCTCGGCGATGAACAGCACCTTTGATTCGATGCTTCCATTCGCAGACGAGAGCACTTTTCTCCGGCCGCAGAGACGCGGGCAGATGTCGCAATGCTGGACGGACTGCACCAGATCTTCAAAACGTGCCGTTTTCCGAAAACTGCCGTGTTCGCAGATCATGTCGATTCTCCCACAAAGCTGGGGCCGAGGCAGTCTGGGTCAGGACATTTCTTCAAGACACCCTCTGCCAAGGTTTTTTGGGCCAAACAGCCTGAAAGGCATTTTTCAAGAAACCCACACGAATCGCACGGTTCCTCGAAATCGGTGGTCAGATACGTTCGCACGGCCTCGAGATAGGGTGATTTGTTCCAGCAGTCCGCAAGGCTGCAATGATGTAGGTCGGACCACTGATCACTCCCGACCAGGTCAGTTGCGTTGATCCTCTTGAATGCGTCGCACGGGTAGACCTTCAGGTCCGGCCCAATGATTAGCCGGTCGATCGCCGCCCAGCAGCCAGGCTTGTCGTTGAGCATCAGGATGTTGTACGGAGAACCAAGCCGAACACGATTGCCCGCGTCTCGAAGCTCCTGGATGATTGTCTTCAACTCCAGGTTCTGCACCTGGTCGAGGGCACGGCCTGAAAGCAGGGCAGCGCGGCCTTGGGGAACCAATCGCAGAACGCTAACCTCATCTGCCCCGCATTTGGAGGCGATGCCTGCAACCTCGCGAAGTTCACGGTAGTTGGTCGACATCGGCACAAAGTGCAATTCAGTCTTCAAGCCCGCTCTTCCAGCAACAACAATGGCATTTTTTGTGATCTCGAAACTGCCCCGAACGCGCGTAACGCGTTCGTGTGTGGCCGCCGTTCCACCAAAGACGCTGAAGACAAAACGCTCCACGCCCAGGCGTCGCATCTTGATCGCCTTACGTTCGAAGCTCTCGCTATTGCCCGACGTGTAGATGGTCGTGCGCAGGCCCAACTTCACCGCAAGCGAGACCGCTTCGCCCAGATGTGGCCAGCCAACGGGTTCGCCACCTGAAAACGCCACTTCGCTCGCGCCCAGTGTCTTGGCTTCATCTAGGATACGAAGACAGTCCCCTTGAGACATCGCGAAGCCATTGGACGGTCGTGCATCGCTGGAGCAGTGGACGCAGTTGAGATCACATCGGTAGGTTACCTCAACCTTGAATTCTCGGAGCTTAAAGGGGCGAACGTGGCGTTCCATCAAAACTGCTCCACCAATGCCTTGAGGGCCACCTTATGGCCGGGCACGAAGGCGTGGGACGACACGCACGTCAGTGGGCCAACCGTCCCACCCACTTCATGAGCAATGAAGGTTAGGAGATTACACAGGCCCCAGTAGTTGCCGTAGGCACGTTCGAGAAAATCGTGGTTCCGGTAAACGGCTAGAAGGCCGGGCAAGTTCCTGACGAGCCCCCAGCGCGACGGCGAAATGGTGGCGACCACGGTAGGTTGGGGAAGCAGCGCTGGAATTGGCATTGGGATGCGTCGATCTGCGCGACGCAGGACGCC
>CAYQFM010000248.1:0-948 GCA_964416735.1 uncultured Iamiaceae bacterium
CGATCGAGCTCCGCAAAATCGTGTATACGACGAACGCGATCGAGTCGTTGAACGCCCGGTTCCGGAAAGCCGCGGTGCGCCGCGGGCATTTCCCGACCGACCAGGCAGCCCTCAAAGTGCTCTACCTCGTCGCGACCGAGAAACGGAAGAATCGAACGAACCCGACCGGAAGGATCAACGGCTGGAAACACATTCTGAATGCCCTGACCATCCACTACGGTGACCGCATCGAAGCGGCCACCAACTGAAAATGACCAGGCCGTTTACACACACGAAGCAACAGTCCCATCCATGGAAGATCACAACCGGATCGGACGGCAACCTGTGGTTCACAAACGAACTGGCGGATTCGATCGGACGCATCACGACCTCCGGCGTCATCTCGACATTCACCGACCCATCAATTTCCAGCCCGCAAGGCATTGCAACTGGGCCTGGCGGAAACCTCTATTTCACCAATCGCGTGAATAACTCAATAGTCAGAATCAACCTTGATATTGCCGACGTTGCCGGTGCCTTCAACCCAATGGCCCCCGTGCGCATCATCGACTCGCGCTCGTCATCTCACGTCGGTCCGTATTCAACTCCTTGGACGCCGGGTCTGACCCGCAACATCGCAATTTCAGGCTCCGCTGGGGTTCCCTCAACGGCGAGCGGTGTCGTATTGAACGTCACCGGCGTAACACCCAGCGCGGCGACCTACCTCACGCTGTGGCCAAAAGGGGCCACTCGACCAACAGCTTCCAATCTCAATCTCGTACCCGGTGACATTCGTCCAAATCTGGTGATGACAAAGCTCGGACTTGATGGAGCGGTGTCGCTGTACAACAACTTCGGAACCACAGACGTCGTAATTGACGTGGTCGGCTGGTACGGATCCGGCTATAGCGGCACCTTCTTCAACGAACTCTCCCCGCACTTGATCGCAGGCTCCTACGAAGCCGCCTA
>CAYQFM010000248.1:958-2712 GCA_964416735.1 uncultured Iamiaceae bacterium
CCCCCGCGCGCATCTGGGATACGCGTCCCGCTCCGGAGAATGTGGGGGCGCTTGGCAAACTCGCCCAGGGCGAGACCAAGAACCTTCGCGTCACAGAAGTTGGCGGCGTGCCCACAAATGCAGCGGCCGTCGTGATGAACGTGACTGCGGTCAACCCCAGCTATTCAACCTACGTGACCGCTTGGCCTAAAGGGCTACCCAGGCCGACCGCGTCGAACCTCAATGCTCCCGCCGGTGCGGTGAGGCCAAATCTCGTGGTCGCCCAAGTCGGAACGGGCGGACAGGTTTCGTTCTACAACAACGCCGGTGATACCGATCTTGTTGTGGACGTCGTTGGATACTTTGCAGCAAGCGGTTCACAGTTCAACGGCATGACACCCAAGCGCATCTGGGATACGCGTCCCGCTCCAGAAAATGTGGGGCCACTCGGTAAATTGAGCCAGGGCCAGTCCAAGTCGATTCAGGTCGCAGGACGCAACGGGGTTCCTGTTGATGCAAAGGCCGTTGTGGTCAACATCACAGGCGTGACACCCAGCTACTCGACTTTCATCACGGCCTGGCCCACAGGTCCACCTATGCCGACGGCTTCAAACCTGAACCTCACGCCCAATTCGGTTGTGCCAAACCTCGCCGTGATCAAAGTCGGCGACTACGGACGGATCAGCGTCTACAACAACGCCGGCAATACCGACGTGGTTGTCGACATCGTGGGTTGGTACAACTAGCGCCACCGCGCACTGCCACGCCCAAAGTGACGTGCGGTGCAAACAATCCTTCGACAGCGCCACGGGTGTAAGCGACTTGTCAGAATCTCAACGGCTATCCGAACTCGGCGGCCTTGGCAGCGTCCAGGTCGGACTTGATGACCGGATCCCAGCCGTCTTCGAGGTACTTCTTCATTTCGGACACGAGCGCGGTACCGGTCACTAACTGACGAGCCTCATCAGCTCGTCATAGTCGGTCACGACGTCGTAGGTGACATCGTCCGCGTTCTTCGCATTGAGTGCTTTGAAGAACTCGCGAGCGCACTCGATCTTTGCTTTCTCGGCACCGCGCAACTGCAGCGATGACAACGAACCTTTCGTCTCGGCAACGAAGTACACGTGCTTCACGCTGCCTTCGGTGAACGCGATGGCCCAGTCCGGGTTGTAGTCCCCGACCGGTGTCGGTATGAAGAATCCCCGCGGCAGCTTGGCGTAGACGGCAACTTCGCTGCTGTTATCGAGCTGGGCGACAAAATCTCGTTCGACTTGCGCGTCGGTCACGACGTGGTCGTAGATGTGCCGCTTGAGCGGTTGGTCAGCAGGCCACAGCGGCTGGCGGGTTTGATTCTCCGTGAAGATCGACGAGTCGAAATGCTCACCGATCGTGTCGTAGGCCAGATGCTCGACGATCACCGTGGCTTTCTGTTCGTTGATGAGCCGAGCTGCTTCGGTGATGAACTGTTCGGGGTTCTGGCGGAACTTCGCGAACGAGTCTGGCACGATGCCACCAAGAATCTTGCGAGCCGTTCGCCGGGTCAGCAGGGTCTTCTCGGCGATCTCGCCGATGAGGTCGTAGCGGACTTGTGATCCGACGCTGATCGCTTCGGTGGTCGTGGAGATGCTGGTTTGGGAAAAACCGGCACCTTTCGCAAGGTCGTCCGCGTCGACGGCTTCGGTCTGATACTGCTGAACCTTGAACTGCAGCTTCACCGGCTGCCCTTCCGAGTGGTTGCTCGCGCGGACTCGACCAGATTATGCGAGGGATCCGCC
>CAYQFM010000249.1:0-2710 GCA_964416735.1 uncultured Iamiaceae bacterium
GTGCGCCATCTCGACGGTGGACCAACGAGTCTCGACAACATGATCTTGTTGTGCCAGGGACATCACACACTCATCCACAAACCCGGCTGGAAGGTCGGTTTCGATGACGATGGCCACCTGGCCTTCATCGACAAGTGGGGTCGTGACAGAGCCGCCGTGGTGGAGAGACCACCACCGAGTGGAGATATCCCACCTGTCGGTCCACGTAACTGGGGAACCGGTGAACGAATGACGTCTTGGGCCGCCAATGTGCTGTTCGAACATTGGATGGCGGCGGGCAAACGCGATGGGAAGAAACCCGACGCTGCGTGAGTTTCAGGTCGAACGCTTGTACGCCGACGCCGAAACTGTCGCCATTGGTCTGTCGGGGTAACGAACCACGACCCCGACAGACCAAGGACAACCGATCAGAAGACCGGGGTGCGGTCGCCTTGGTATTGCGCATCGGAGAAGCCAAGCAACGGCCAGAAGATGACCCCGAAGAATGCAAGGCCAATTCCGTAACCGGCGCTCTTACCGAACTTATCTGCCACCGCCATACTCACGATGATCTGGGCCACAAAGCTCACGCAAGGGATCAGGAAGAGGATCAGCCACCACACTTCTTTCCCTGCGATTCGAACCAGCACATAGATGTTCAGAATCGGAATCAGCGCCATCCAGCCCTTCTGACCTGCCTTCTCGAACACCTTCCACATGCCGATTATCTGCGCCAAGGCAAAAACAGCGATGAACAGGAACCAAACGATCATGATTCCGGCCGCGGCGCCGCCAGAGACTTCGCTGGATGAGTCGAATGTGGTCTGCGCCAACAATCCAAGCATCTTCCTAGTTCCTCCTCATTGGTGTATCGCCGAAACCCATCCGACGAATACGGGGTTGAACAGCCATGTCGGTGGCGAAGTATAGGAAATATCAGCCACTCAATGCGTGACCGTCATAACACCTCGATGGTCCTCAGGCGAGCAGCATCCTCGCCAGACGCTCCATTCCGGCAACTCGGCTTCCCTTCACCAGCACGGCGTCGCCCTCACCCACATCACCCAGAATTACGGCAGCCGCATCCAGGTCGGTCACGTTCTCGACGCCGTAATCGTTTGCACCCACCGAAATGAGGCGAATGCCCAGATCTTCGGCAATGGAGGCAATCTTCCGATGCGCCTCGGGGCCATGCTCGCCCAACTCGGCCATCGGCCCTAGCACGGCGGTCCGTGTCTTCGCATTCAGTTGCGCAAGCGCACGCAGTGCCGCCTCCACCGACGCTGGGCCGGCGTTGTACGAATCATTCAGGATCAATGCCCCACTTGGCGCCCGCTTCAAGTCCATTCGCAAAGGCGACAGGTCCTCGGTGGCCAGGCCGGCTGCAACAGCAGACAGTTCCACATCACATACCAAGGCAGCCGCCGCTGCGGCCAGTGCATTGGCAACGTTATGGACCCCTCTGACTCCGAGTTCCACCCGAGTCTCCCCCCACGGAGTCCACAATACGAACGACGGGCGAAGCAGGGAATCAACCGCCACATGACAAGCACGCACATCTCCCGTCTCTAATCCAAAGCTGAGAACTGACGCCTGCGTGCGTTGCGTCATCGCCATCACGTGGGGGTTCTCGGCGTTGAGGATTGCCACACCCGATGCGGGGAGTGCCTCCATCAATTCGCCTTTGGCGAGTGCCACGTCGTCCAGGCCACCGAAGAGTTCCGTGTGTACCAGATCAACAGTTGTGACAATGCCGATGGTCGGTTCACCAATGGCACACAACTCGGCAATGTGGCCACGTCCACGTGAACCCATTTCCAGAACTGTGACCTCGGTGTCATCAGGTGCGTTCATCAGGGTGACAGGCAGCCCGAGTTCGTTGTTGAAGCTCCGCAGGTTGGCATGGGTTCGCCTGCTGCCACCAATGGCTGCTGCCGTCAGGTCCTTGGTCGTGGTCTTACCCACCGAACCCGTGACTCCCACAGCCGTGTCGGGAAGCCGCTTGCGTGCCGCGTTCCCCAGAATCGTCAGCGCCGCCGCAGGGTCTTCAACCACGATTGCTGTTGCTCCCACAGGTTCTTCAGCGGTCAGGCATGCCACTGCTCCTGCTTCCAGCGCCGCCGCGATGAAGTCATGGCCATCACGCTCGCCCCGGATAGCAACAAACACCTCGCCCCCGCGCACCTCACGGGAATCGAATGCCGCTCCGTCGACCTCCACGTCAGGCCCCACCAACCGACCACCGGTCAGTTCGGCTATTTGTGAAGCGGTGAATCTCATTGGTCCCACGCTACCCAACCGCTACCGTGGCCCACCGTGACCGACGCACGACCACAACTCGTAGTGCTCTTCGGTGGCCAATCAGCTGAACACGATGTCTCCTGCGTCTCGGCGCGTCATGTGATTGCCGCTACCGACACCTCACGCTACGACGTACGCCCAATTGGAATAACCCGTGACGGCCGTTGGGTGGACGCAGTCGACATGGCGGCAGCGCTGCTAGATGACTCCGCAAACCTACCCCCGGCACTTGTCATCACTGGTCCAGAGGTCGACCCGACGACGGTGCTGAACGGAAACGGGTCGGGCGGGGTAATCGTCTTCCCGGTACTACACGGCCCCATGGGCGAAGACGGCACAATTCAAGGCCTTCTCGACGTCGCCGGGGTTCCATACGTTGGTTGCGGCGTACTGGCTTCGGCCATCGCAATGGACAAGTCAGTTGCAAAGG
>CAYQFM010000250.1:0-2655 GCA_964416735.1 uncultured Iamiaceae bacterium
GTTCACCACCCTCGCCGCTCAACGACAACCGGTGGCGGATCCCATTAGTCGGTGATCGCTGCATTCACTCATAGCCTCCTCACAGGCCCTGGCCGAGGGGTAGGTTCTACCGAAGAGTGGTTGTCAAATATTCGGCACTTCTCAGCCGGCGGTGCGGATGCGGTTATGGTGACGCCGGGTTATGCCAAGGCCTGTGGCCGACAACTTGCGCAAACGTCATTGGGCGTGGTGATATCGGTCGACTGGACGGACATTTGGCGAGGACCCGAGAACCTCGGCCACGACGCTTCACGAGGCGAACATGCGCTGATGACAACCGTCGAGGCGGCCATTCGCTATGGGGCCGATGCAGTGCATATGTACCTTTTCCTCGGCTCTGGCGATCCAGCCCGTGAGGCACGGGAGATCGAGCGAGTCGGCGCCGTGGTCGGTGAATGCGATCGGCTAGGCCTACCGCTCCTTCTCGAACCCTTAGCGCGAGGACGTCAGGTCAGTTCGTCCGAGGCAGGGAGTCTTGCGAACGTCCAGCTTGTTGCCCGAATCGGCGCGGATCTAGGTGCAGACCTACTTAAGGTGCAATACACTGGGAGTCCTGACTCATTCGCTCAAGTCGTGGATGTCTGCGCCGTCCCAATTCTTGTGATGGGTGGAGACCCAACCGACTTCGGCCAATTCCTCGGCGGGCTGGAAGACGCTATCTCAGTTGGCGCAGCCGGAACGGTTGCTGGTCGAAACCTGTTCCTAGCAAGTGATACGGAGGAAAGAGTTCGGCGTGTGCGACTGGTCGTGGATGGACCATGCCGAGGATCAAGCTGATCACATGAGTCTCATGATCGAGTCGGGGAGCGGTCGGTAACGGACCAAAAGAGATGGGATCGGACTCGGCCGGAGCATCGCTTGGAAGGAGGAAGAATGGCCTACGCACTCGCTGTCGATGCAGGGACCACCGGGACCAAGGTTGCTGCGATCACACCTGACGGTGACCTGGTTGCCTCAAGTTACATTGAATATAGTTGCCAGTACCCTCAGACCGACCGCATCGAACAAGATGCTGATGAGATCGTTCGAGCAGTGAAGGCAGGACTCGGTCATGTGGTCAGCCAACTTCCTCCGTCCCCCTCTGTTCTCGGCATCGCAGTGTCAGCACAACGCTGCTGTCTGCTCTTGGTCGATGCGGGGGGAAACCTCGTGCGGCCGATGGTTTCATGGCAGGACACCCGTGCTACCGAAGAGGTGGCGGACATCGTGGCAAGGTGTGCCGATGTGGACTTCTTCGTCCGGACCGGAATGCCCTTGACGGGGTCACTACTTCTACCCAAGCTGAACTGGGTGCGGCGCCATGAACCAGAATACTTTGCTCGGACTGCTCGTATCGTGCAGCTGCATGATTATATCCTTGCGGCTCTCGGCGCACGTGATTTTTACTGTGACGTTCCGGATGCGGTCCTCTTCGGTGCCTGGGACACATCGCGACGACAGCAGGATCTGAGCTTCTGGAGGGCGGAAGGTCTGGATGCTGCTCTCTTGCCAGCGTTTGTCGAACCGGGCACGGTAGTCGACCATATTGATCCGGAATTGGCTGAATGTCTCGGCCTCGACAACATGACACCGCTGATAGTTGGCGCCGGTGACCAGTTTGCAGGTGCTGTCGGGGCCGGGGCAACGTGCCCGGGGATTACCACGGTCTCGATAGGCACTGGTGGCATGGCCATCTCGGTCCAAGACTCCTTCCGATGCGCCCCTGGGGGCACTCTGATGACCACGAACCATATTGACCGCCGATACTGGCAGTTCGAGGGATACCAGTCGAGCAGTGCGTCGGTCTTGCGTTGGTTCCTTGACCACCTCGGTCAGCCGGAACGGGCTGAGGCGGAAAGGGCCGGATTCAGCGTGTACAAACTTGTCGATCGCCTTGCCGCCCATGCGCCGCCGGGGGCGAACGGGCTCATCACCCTACCGTTTTGGGCTGCTGCTGCTGCGCCGCATTGGAACGACGACGCTCGTGGCGTGATTCTCGGCCTCACCTTCGCTCATGATCGGTCAGCGATTGTGCGTTCGTTGCTTGAGGGCATCACACTAGATATGCGAGATATCCTTCAAACAATCGAGAAGGCGGGTGGCGGCATCGAGACCTTGCGGCTGCTAGGAGGCGCTACGCGGTCTGAATTCTGGAACCAACTGCAGGCAGATATCTATGGCCGCCCGGTTGAAATCCTGAACGCGCCCGATGCGCCGCTCATCGGAGTCGCGATGTTGGTATTTCGATCTCGCGGCCTGTTCGCGAGTCTTAGTGAGGCTGCTACGGCGATGGTTCGTCCCTCGAAGACGTTCGTTCCCGATCCGCGATTGTCAGAGGTCTATGACACCTTGTATGAGCTCTATATATGCGCATACGAGGCACTTGCTGCCGGTAGCTTCCAAGCCATTTCGAATATTCAACGCCACGCTCCACGACAGTCCGTGGCAGAGGTGCTCCACAAGGGGACCGGGTCTCGGCGCAGTCCGGGAGAATATAAACACAACAAGAGGGGGTATAACCAATGAAGTCGCGCAGCTTCCTCGCGACGGGTGTCGCTTTGGTCTGTGTAGTGCTTGGCGCTTGCGGTTCGGACAGCAAGGACAAGACGTCAGCACAGGAAAGTGCATCCAGCGGTA
>CAYQFM010000251.1:0-2643 GCA_964416735.1 uncultured Iamiaceae bacterium
CGCTCGAGATGGGCACATTCGCCCGTGTTGTTGTCGTCGACGCGATGGGTCCGGACCTCGTTGCAGATCGTGTGGATGCAGACCCTGTGGGTGCCGACAGTTCGGGTACGGACAGTTTGGGGAACCTCGCATGACCACGGTTCCACAAAATGGGGCCCGAGTTCCGACGTATGGCCCATCGGCCCTGGCCACCCCTGCAAACGCGGTGACCATCGGTCGCCTGGTTGTCACCCCGCTGCTGTTGGTGATGATCGTTCGGGACGGTGCTTCCTGGCTGAACTTCGTCATGTGGGTTGTATTGGCCGCCACCGATGGAGTTGACGGTTATATAGCCCGACGCCACGGGACCACCCGGTCCGGCGCGTTCCTCGATCCGCTGGCCGACAAGGTGCTGGTGCTGGGGGCGATGGCTGCGCTCATCTGGATCGACGTGTTTTCCGTTATCCCGGTGGCACTCATAGCGGCGCGCGAACTGGCAATCAGCCTTTACCGGGTCTACTGGGGTCGGCAGGGTTTGGCTGTCCCCGCCCGACAGAGCGCAAAGGTCAAGACGGTGGTGCAGGCTCTGGCGGTTGGTGTTGCACTCATGCCCTCACTTGCGTCGCTCGGTTGGATTGCCGAGACATTGTTGTGGGCATCGGTTTTCCTGGCACTGCTCAGCGCATATCAGTACCTGCGTGACGGGCGAAGAGCGGTCACGTCGATGCGCACGACCGACTGAACATCATTGACCTAACATCGTTGACTGGGAGCGAGCCGAAATGCGTTGCGAGGTCGTGGCGGTCGGAACGGAATTGATCCTCGGCCAGATCGTCGACACCAACTCATCCTGGATTGCAGATCAACTGGCTCAGGTCGGGGTCGATTCCTACTTCCAGACCAAGGTGGGCGACAATGCCGAGCGCATAACCGCAACGCTGCAACTAGCGCTTGGTCGGAGCGAAGCGGTGATCGTGTGCGGAGGCCTCGGTCCCACCCAGGATGACATCACCCGCGATGTCATCGCCCAGGTCATGGGGGTCGAACTGCTGACCGATCCGACTATTGAGGCCCGGCTCCGAGAGATCTTCGAGCAACGTGGCAGACGGATGCCCGAGAACAATCTGCGACAGGCCATGGTTCCCGTCGGCGCAACCGTGATGGATCAGTTTCCGGGTACCGCACCCGGGCTCATCTGCCCGATCGGCAATAAGGTCATATATGCGGTCCCCGGCGTTCCGAGCGAGATGCAAGAGATGGTCGAGGGTACCGTCATCCCCCACCTGCGTGGTCGGGCCGGCTCCACATCGGTGATCGCCAGTCGAGTATTACGGACGTGGGGCACCTCCGAGTCGGGGGTCGCCGAAGTACTTGCAGACCGCATTGTCGAACTCGATGAGACAGGCTCAGCGACGATTGCGTTCCTCGCCAGCGGCATCGACGGCATCCGGGTCAGGGTTACGGTGAAGGCGCGGACGACGGCAGAAGCAGCCGAGATCCTCGATTCCGAGGTGACAGTGGTCGCAGGGCTGTTGGGGAGCCATGTCTTCAGCGTCGATGACGAGACCATGGAGCAGGTCGTTGTTCGCCTGCTGCGCGAACGTGGAAGGACACTCGGTGTGGCGGAGTCTGTCACCGGTGGAATGATTGCCGGGCGTCTCACGGCTGTGCCGGGGGCGAGCGAGGTGTTCCGAGGTGGCATCGTGTCGTATGCCACCGATGTGAAGTACTCCGTCCTCGGTGTGCCCAAGGGCCCGGTCGTGAGCGCCGAAGCAGCAATTGCGATGGCCGAAGGGGTATGTCGCCTTCTTGATTGTGATGTGGCTGTAGCGACTACCGGTGTTGCTGGCCCTACCACCCAGGAAGGCGTGGATGTCGGTACGGTTCACATGGCCGTCGTCGTCGGGGGAGTGGGGGAGTCGGCGGTCATGCGTTTCCCCGGCGATCGTGAGCGCATCCGGCAGTTTGCGACCATCTCGGTTCTTGACATGTTGCGCCGTCGCCTCTTGCGTGAATGCGGCGCTCACGTGGATGGCTCTGATTGAGAAAATCGGTGGCGTGACCGGCCGGTACCCGTAGCCTTTGTGCAGGCGTTACGGACGACGGGTCCGGCGATGATCATGGAAGAGGACCGACCGTGTACGAGTGGACCGACGAGCAGATCATGCTGCGCGACGCAGTACGGCAGTTCATCGACAGAGAAATCTTGCCGCACCATGAAGAACTCGAACACGGCGACATGCCGCCGTACGACATTCTACGCAAGATGTTCTCCACGTTCGGTATGGATGTCATTGCGCGAGAGGGCTTCGCCAAGAAGATCGAGGCGGAGAAAGCGTTTGCGCAACAGGTAGCGGAGGCTGCTGAGCGAGGGGAGCCAGCACCGCAGAAGCCGGAACGTTCCGGTGCCCAGGATCCGTCGATGACCATTGTTCCGATCATCGAACTGTGCAGGTACTCGCCCGGAATCGTGACCGCCATGGGCGTGTCGATGGGTCTGGCGGCTTCTTCCATCTCGTCCAAGGGCACGATCGCCCAGAAAGAGCGGTGGGTTCCTGACCTGTTGACCCTCGAGAAGATCGGTGCGTGGGCAATCACCGAGCCGAACTCAGGCTCCGATGCGTTCGGGTCAATGCTCTCTACAGCCCGTCGCGACGGTGACGA
>CAYQFM010000252.1:0-2628 GCA_964416735.1 uncultured Iamiaceae bacterium
TCTTGGAGACAGGCGCGTGAAGAACTGAGAGTGTTTCTTCTGCAGCACGCCACCAAAGAGGAGATAGCGCTGTATCCGTTGCTCACGACATCTGGCGACCTGAGCGATGACGATCGCGAGATGCTCGAGGAAGAGCACCGCAGCCTGCTTGCCATGGTCGACGGTGGAAACTTCGACCGGGCCGGTCTCAATGAACTGGCCGCTCACATTCAGGAGGAAGAGCTCGGCCTCTTCCCGGGAGCGATGTTCGCGTTCACCGATTCCGACTGGGAAGAGATGGAAACGGCCCGCCATGAGGTCTTCCATCGATTGGGTATCGAACATCCCCATACCCACACCGCAGATGGCACGCCTGACGAAGCTCAAGAAGTCGGCGTGACCAGCGGTGGATCTTTCAAGCACGAACGTGTCTTGTGGTCGGATCTGGGAGACGACTGGTAGCAGGTGCCCGCCATGACGCGGTAATACCAAGTTATACGTGGGTCATGAAGACGGCGATCTCGGTGACCCGAGTCCGCACGGGTGTGGCACCACGGGTGTGGCACGGCGTCATTGCCATTGCTCACGCCATGCACACGGCGAAGTCGGTCCCGCGCATCTTGAATTGTGGAGCTAAGGGGAATCGAACCCCTGACCTCTTCCATGCCATGGAAGCGCTCTACCAACTGAGCTATAGCCCCAAGTGGGGCAACTCAACTTACCACTGCTCTGGGCGTGGTCTAAATCACCGTCCTTGTCTCGATGGCGTACGTGGAAGGGCATCCGTGGCAACCGTGTTTGTGGGGGCATTGTTCGTGCGACCATTGACTGTGACGCCACTTTGCTGAGCCTCGTTCGAAATGTCCTCCGGAGCCTCGGTACCATGCCAACCATGATTGAGGCCCTGCGATGACAGATGGCTCACGCCCCACTGGCCGTAACGCCGGTCGTGCGACGACCTACACGCCAAGTGAGGTCGAAGCGCAGTGGCAGGACTACTGGCGTACACATGGCACCTACCAGGTGGACAACGACGACCAGCGTCCGCACTACTACACGCTGTGCATGTATCCGTATCCCAGCGGGGCTGCGCACATGGGCCACGTTCGCAACTACACCTTTGGTGACCTGATCGTCCGCTACCGCACCATGCGGGGATACGCCGTTCTCTCACCGATGGGTTTTGACAGTTTCGGCCTGCCTGCTGAGAACGCTGCAATTCGCACCGGAGTGCACCCCCGGGCCTTCACGGACTCGAAGATCACCGAGCTTCGCAGTTCGATTGAGCGCATCGGAGCGGTCTACGACTGGCGCCGGGAAGTGCAGAGCCACTCTCCCGAGTACATCCGTTGGACCCAGTGGATCTTCCTACGACTGCTCGAGGTCGGCCTGGCCTATCGTGCCAATGCTCCGGTGAACTGGTGCCCGGGATGTCACACCGTGCTCGCCAACGAACAGGTGCTGGCCGACGGGACCTGCGAGCGTTCCGGCGACCTGGTGGTCAAGCGTGATCTGGAGCAGTGGTTCTTCGCTATCACTGATTACGCACAGCAACTGCTCGACGACCTGGATGACCTGGACTGGCCCGAGCGCGTCAAGATCATGCAGCGCAACTGGATCGGCCGGTCCGAGGGTGCCGAGTTCAAGATGACGGTCTCCGATGTCAACGGCAACCATCGTGAAGACGGTTTGGCCATCAGGGTGTTCACGACCCGCCCGGATACCAGCTTTGGAATGACCTACGCCGTGATGGCACCCGAGCATCCCTTGGTCCAAGAGATCGTTACCGACGAACAGCGGCCCGCGGTTGATGCGTTCGTGGAACAGGTCCGTAAGACCGCCGAGGTGGATCGTCTGTCGTCGGAGGGGTCACTCGACAAGCGCGGTGTGGCCACGGGTGCGTATCTGGTCAATCCGTTCACGTCGAAGCCCGTCCCCCTGTATCTGGCCGATTACGTGCTGATGGGATACGGCACCGGGGCGATCATGGCCGTACCCGCGGAAGACCAGCGCGACTGGGATTTTGCCAAGGCTCATGATCTGCCAATAGTTCGCACCGTCCAGCCGCCCGACGGATGGGATGGTGAGGCGTATTCGGGCGACGGCCCGCACATCAACAGCGATTGGCTCGATGGCATGGGCAAAGAAGAGTCAATCGAGGCGGCAACCCGCTGGCTCGCCGAGCAGGGCATTGGTGAACACCGCATCAACTACCGCCTGCGTGATTGGCTGGTGAGTCGCCAGCGTTTCTGGGGTTGCCCCATTCCGGTTGTCCACTGCGGCGAGTGCGGCCTGGTTCCCGTGCCCGACAATGAGCTTCCCGTGCTGGCTCCTGATGATGTGGAGTTCACCCCAACCGGTGAATCACCTCTGCGGTCGCACGAAGGGTTCTTGAATACGACCTGTCCGGTGTGTGGTGAACCGGCGACTCGCGAGACGGACACGATGGACACCTTCGTGGATTCGTCCTGGTACTTCTTGCGTTATACCGATCCGACCAACGACCAGGTCCCGTTCGGTCGCGATGCTGCGGCTGCATGGATGCCTGTCGATCAGTACATCGGTGGTGTGGAGCACGCGATCCTGCATCTGATGTACGCCCGATTCTTCACCAAGGCGCTGGCGGACCAAGGTGTTGCACCTTCGACG
>CAYQFM010000253.1:0-2619 GCA_964416735.1 uncultured Iamiaceae bacterium
TCGTGATCATCCGCACCGCCAAGACGTTCCGCCAGCACCATGGGCACGGCAGCAGCACCCCTTATCGGTTCGAACTTGTCGCTCTCGTCGGTGAGCCACGCAAAGTCGTCTGCACTGAGTTCGAGTTGGGTCGCCTCGACGTTGCGCTCCAGTTGCTCAACACTGCTGGCACCCGGGATTGCAACCACGTTCGGGTGGTGGATCACCCACGCAAGTGCAACCTGAGCCGGGGTGGCGCCATACTTGGCGGCCACCTCCCGCACGGCCCGGATAAGGCCGTCGGCGCGCTCCAGGTTCTCCGGCATGAACAACACGTTGGCGCTGCGCACCATGTCGGTGGGCGGATGATCCACGTCGTACTTCCCCCCCAGCAATCCCTGTGCAAGCGGTGAGTACGCAATGACAAGGCGATCCTGACCTGCTGCATACGAGAGGTTCCCGCCCGGCTGGTCGTGCTTGCGATGCGCAAGGCTGTACTCCACCTGATTCGACACCACGGGCATGCCGAGGCGGTTCTCTGCACGTCGCCAGAGGTCCGCGGAGAAGTTGCTGACGCCCACATTGGAGACGAGTCCAATGTCCACAAGTGCCTTCATCCCACGCATGGTGGTTGGCAATGGCACCAGCGGATTGGGCCAATGGACCTGATAGAGATCGATCCGGTCGACACCGAGACGGAGCGCCGACTGCACGCCCCGCCACTGCACTACCGGGCTCAGCGGCATGATCGGAAAGACCTTGGTGGCAACGAAAGCGTCATCACGCCGATCGGCAATTGCACGGCCGACAATGCGTTCAGACTCACCGAACGCGTAGATCTCAGCCGTATCGATGAGGTTCACGCCCAGGTCGAGTGCCCGTGCCACGATGGGAGCGGCCACGGCTTGTGCGTAACCACTTCCGTAACCCCACTCACGTGATCCGAACTGCCAAGTTCCCACACCGATGGCAGACAACCGGAGCCCTGCAACCTCGACATAGCGCATCTAGCCAGACTACGAGAAGAATGTCGGCCGTACATCCAGAGCGCCGGGTCAGCGGTCTACCGTGGTTGAGATGCGCATGATCGGAACCGGTGGCAGGCTGAGCTGGTTCCTGGCGGCCATGTCGGTGGCAACGTTGCTTGCAGGCGCATGCGGCGGTCCGCCGGTCCGCGAGATCCGGGCGCAAGACGTTGACCGTTCCACCGCCGATGCAACCACGGTTCAAGCCGTCTCCGACGACGTAACGGAATTCGCTACGGATCTATACCGTCAAATGGCTTCCGGTTCCGAGAACTTTGCATTCTCACCAGTGGCGATTGCCGTATCACTGGCCATGTTCAGCGGAAGCACCTCGGACTCGGAACAGGCTCGATTGGCCACCTTGTTGCATGTCAGAGACACGCCCAAGATCAGTGCGGCCCAGTTCAACACTGGCCTCGGCACCCTGTGGATCGATCTCAGTGACAGGTCAGGGGAGCATCGCACCGACCTTCGTTCAGGCAGAACCGACATCTGGTTACCAGCATCGGTCTGGGTCCAGAAGGACACGTCAGTAGATGATGCATTCAAGGAATCTCTGGCTGTCTCGTTCGGCTCGGGAATCAACGTTGTCGACTTCCACTCCGATCCGGCTTCGGCCCGACGTGCCGTTGATTCGTGGTTGAGCCGAGCATCCGGTGGGCAATTGAACGATCCTCTAGCCCACGGAATATTTGATCAATCGACCATGGCTGCACTGGTTTCAGGGTTTGCACTTCAGGCTCCTTGGAATGTCCGATTCCCGCCAACTCGGACAGCGGATCACACGTTCACACTCGGTGATGGAAGCACGGTGGACGTATCGATGATGTCGGTGCACGACGAATATGCACTCTCGGTCGCACGCGGTGACGGCTGGCAGGCAGTATCCATCCCATACCTTGGCGGAAATCTGTCGATGATCTTGTTAGTTCCGACCGGTATCGGCCTCACCGATTTGGAACAACGCCTGGACCGCAATTTATTGGACAGCGTGTTCTCGGCCCTGCGTCCCAGACCGGTAGATCTGACGATGCCCATGTTCGACCTCGCAGGCACTCTGGACCTGGGTGAGGTCCTCGGCTTCACACCAAATGTCTCGTCACACACTGCCAACGCCGACAGCGCTACCGCGGGTGGAAGCCCCGGCAATGCCGCTGGATCGAAGCCAACAACAAAGGTGCTCCACCAATCGAACGTTTCTGCTGACGAGCAAGGCACCAACGGCGCTGCTGCAACGGTCGTCATCAATACGCCGGAACCGGACCTGAAGGTCGATCCACTGGTTGTCGGCCAACCATTCATCTTCCTGATCCGTGATGATGTCACCGGCGCACTGCTCTCCCTCGGCCGAGTAGCCGACCCTCGTAGGTAGTGGCAGCCTGAAGCCCACCTCGACTGATGATGCCGGTGTTGCCTGATGCCGGTGTTGCCTGATGCCTCTGGCCGTGACGGATTCCAGGCGCAACACGGCATGGTCCCGCCCCATTCCAGCAACAAATCCAAGTCGGGCGTGTTTCGACTTGTTACCCAACTCCGAGATACTTCCGCCGTTTCAATGAATTTCCATTGACCCTGTCACAGTGCTTCTATATACTCGAACACATGTTCGGTAGTG
>CAYQFM010000254.1:0-2597 GCA_964416735.1 uncultured Iamiaceae bacterium
GGAAGAACTCGTCACCGACTACATTCCGATCAGCTACGGCAAGGCCAAGGACATAGCGGCCCTGCTGACCAAGGAAACCCAGACCAACCAAGCGGGTGGCCAGACCCAGCAGTCAGCCGGCGACACCCGCGGATTCCTGTCTTCGCGCGGCAGCGTCTCCTATGACGATCGCACCAACACCCTGCTGGTCAGTGACATTCCGTCGAAGATCCAAGACATCCGCCAGCTTATTGCCGTGCTTGACAGGCCGGTGCAGCAGGTGCTGATCGAATCACGCATCGTGATCGCGACCGACAGCTTTGCGCGCGAGCTCGGCGCCAAATTCGGCATCAGTGGCGGTTACCAGGATCACAACGGCAACGTCATGAGCACGGCCGGCAGCCTCAACGGCACCGACCAGATGAGCAACGTCGTGCTCAACAACCGCTTCAACGGCCCTGGGCGCGGCATGCCGAACACGGCGCCGGGCCAGGTTGGTGCCGGCATCCTCGTGCCCGCTTTGGCGAACCGCCTCAACGTGAATCTGCCTGCGGCAAACCCTGCCGGCAGCTTCGGACTGGCAATTCTCGGCGCAGACTACCTGCTCGATCTGGAACTCTCGGCCGCACAGACCGAAGGCCGTGGCGAGGTCATCTCCTCACCCAAGGTGATCACCGCGAACCAGCGCGAAGCCAGCATCAAGCAAGGTGTCGAGGTCGGTTATCTGCAGTACTCCGGTGGCGCCGCGGCGGGTGGCGTCGCCGTGCCGACGGTCGCCTTCAAGGAAGCGGATCTCGAGCTCAAGGTCACGCCGACGATCACCGCGGACGACCGCGTCGTGCTGAATCTCAATGTCAAGAAGGATGCGGTGTCCGGCTTCATCGACATTCCGGGTGGTGGCAGCGTGCCGACCCTGGACAAGCGCGAGATCAGCACCGAAGTGCTGGTCGACAATGGCCAGACCGTCGTGCTTGGCGGTGTCTATGAAGTCAACAAGTCCGACAAGGTCAACAAGGTACCAATGCTCGGCGACGTGCCCTTCATCGGCAACCTGTTCAAGAACACCTCACGTTCCGATACGCGGGCGGAACTGCTGATTTTTGTCACCCCCCGCATCCTCAGCGACAACTTGAAGTGAGCGCGCCCTGGTTGGCGATCAATCCACATCGCGCGATGCGCGCCCGAATTTGCAGGAACGGAGACGAAACATGAAATTTTTCGGCAAGGCTTTGGGGCTGGTAGTTGCCACCCTTGCATTGAGCAGCTGCGGTGGCGGCGGTGGCGATGGCGGATCAACGACTCCACCGGTCAGCGGCAAGATCGAGCTGGTCGCCACGACGACGACACTGCCAACCAACGTCGGTGGTTATCTCCCCAGTCAGCACGGCCCCAATCAGGCCGAGGTCACCATCACGATCCGCAATGCCGACGGCACTCTGATGGTCGGCCGTGATGTCCAAGTGAGCATCTCTCCGGTCGAAACGGCGGCGCTGTCTTTTCTGGTTCAGGATGGAAACGACAACTTCGACAATCTCTGGGGCGCGTTCACGATCAAGGGCACCAATGGCGTGACCACTGCATGGGTCAATTCGCGTCTGGTCGCGGGCACGGTTAATCTGACTGCATCCACGATCGACCCGACGACGCAGCGAACAATCAGCAATACCCTGAAGTTCACGATCACCAGCGGCGTGGGTCAAATGCCCACCCAAGTCGCGCTTGCAACGAATTCCAATGCGGTCTACCTGCCGAGCTCGGGTGGCCGCAATTCGGTTCAGGTGGGCGCAACGGTACGTGACGGTGGTGATCAGCTCGTGCCCGATCCGAACAACGCCGACAACATCCAGTTCGAAATCATCGGCGTGCCCGGCGGGGCGTTGCTGAGCACCAATTCCACCAGCGGTGCAGCGAGCGGCTTGAAGGTCAATTCGCATACCGTGCACGGTGTCGCGACAGCCTCGTTCCAGGCGGCGGAAAACACGCCGCAAGGTGCGATCCAGGTGCGGGCAACGGTTGACCGCGCCGACAACAATGTCTCCAACGGAATTCAGGATGCAGTGACCAGCACGATCGGACTGGTTGTCTCGGATGGCAAGCTCTACAGCGTCACCATCACCTCCCCCAACGTCGATGCGATTCTTGAGAATCGGGTCGATGCCGGTGCGGACGAGGAAGAACCCGGGCTCAATGGGACCTACAGCCTGATCGTGAGCGCACTCGGCACCGACCGCCAGGGCAATCCGGTCCTTCCGGGAACGCTGATTCATTTCGGCTCGATCGACGAACCGGTGGGCACCTTCGATTCGGGCGCGACCGCCAATGAGTTCCTGCTCGCCGGGGGCGATGGCAATCCGCAGGAGGGCGGCACGGGCTTCACCGCCCCGAACGGTCACTTCACCACCGCGGGTGGCGGAGCGGGTCCGGGCGATGCGCTCATCGTGTTCGGCAAGACCCATCATGGCGCGCCTCACGGCAATGAAGACCTCGAGAGCTCGGTAACGGTCCAAAGTGTCACTGGCGCAACCAGTCTCGTTGCTGCGTCGAAGTTCAATCGCAACGACACGACCGGAACGCTGGTCGACTATGGCCCGGTACTGCCCTACATCATCGGTCGCAGT
>CAYQFM010000255.1:0-2587 GCA_964416735.1 uncultured Iamiaceae bacterium
TGCTCAACGGCTACTCCCATGTCGTCGGTTTCGACATGTTCAACTCCGGTCCCGCTGCAGCGTGGGAGGTCGAGTCGCCGCCCGCAGGTTCATGGGCAAATCCGTTCGAGGTCGATTTCTCGGCATCATCGGGTGTTGCCTGGGCACCGGCTGTTGTGTGGATGTCGAACCTCTACGAGGCATTTGGGCGTTTGTTCCAGATGCGCGGTTTCATCGAGGAAATGTCCGCTGGTGCGGCAACCACGATGACCGCCGAGTTCGCGGGCATCACCCAACTTGGCTACTACCTCGCCGGTCTCACGCTCGAGCAGGCGGCCAACGGCTCGCCCGCACGTGGCTACATGGACGGTGAGCACAGCGCATGGTCCATCTACACCCCGAACTCGGACTTTGGTAACGCCGAGGTGACCGAGCTCTACTACCCGATCCTCTACCTGGGCCGGAACATCGCTCCGGACTCCGGTGGTTACGGCAAGTACCGTGCCGGACTCGGCCACACAGCCGTCTGGATGGTTCACAACACCCCCAGCGGAATCGAGTACCAGTGCGGTGACGCAGGTATGCGCTCCAAGGTGGTGGGTAACCACGGTATGTACGGTGCCTACCCGACGGTGATCGATGCGCCCAGCTATGCGCACAAGACCAACGTCAAGGAGCTGATCGAGGCGCAGAAGCCGCTGATCCACGAAGCCGGCCCCGCCGAGAAGCCGTCGATCGCCTACACGATCGAGGCAGAAGACCTCATGGTCGAGGCTAAGCCGCCGTTCGTCACGCCGTACGCCCTGCAGAACTACGACATCATGGTTCACCCGATCTCCGGCGCCCAGGCCATGGGCGACCCGATCGAGCGGGACACCGACCTGATCGAAGAGGATCTGAATCAGGAGTGGACGACCGAACGCGTTGCCGCCGAAATCAACGGTGCCGTCTTCTCGAAGAACGGTTCCTACAAGGTCGACAAGAAGGCGACGGCCAAGAACCGTGAGCGCATCCGTGAGGAGCGCAAGCGCAAGGCTGTGCCGTTCAAGGACTGGTGGCTCGAAGAGCGTCGCCGTGTCGCTGCCAAGGAGAATATGGACACCGCCGTGGTCGAGATGTGGCGCAAGTCCATGGAGCTCTCACCCGATTGGGCCGACGAGCTGCGGGCCTTCTGGGGTCTGCCCGAAGATTTCGAGTTCTAGGAGGAACCTGTGACCACCTACGACAAGGTCGACATCGAGCGACTGATCGACGGCATCCTTCCCTGGTCTGCAGTCCAGGAGATGATGCGGTCACCCAAGGATGACAATCGTTTCGATCTCTACGTCTCCATCCTCCAGGACCGCGTCGACTGGGACGACCCGATCCTGCTTCCCCTTACTCCGCAGCTCTACATCGTTGCGAAGAACAAGGGTAAGAAGCGTGTTGTGAAGTGCAAGTGCGGCCACGAATTCGGTGACTACCGGATCAACTGGAAGCTCAACGCCCTGATCAACGTGCGTGACGACGAACAGTCGATCGGTGAGATCTACAAGGGCCGTGAGGTCCCGGATCACACTTGGGTCCAGCTTCGCGAGTACATCTGTCCCGGCTGCGGTAGCCAGCTTGAAGTCGAGGCCGTCCCACGTGGCTGTCCTCCGGACTTCGAGTTCCTGCCGGACCTCGACACCTTCTACAAGAAGTGGCTGGGTCGCCCCCTCGCCGAGCGGGGCACATACGAAGACAGGACACTTTCGCTCATCTCCGAGTGGAAGGGATTCGCTGAAGGCCACCGGCTCTAGGCGATGAAACCGGCACCGGTTGACTACGAGGCCCCGACCCAGTTGGCCGAGGCCGTAGCTCTGCTCGCTGATACCGATCGGGATGCGATCGTGATCGCGGGTGGGCAAAGTCTGGTGCCGATGTTGAACCTACGGCTTGCCCGTCCAGACCTGTTGGTCGACCTCCGCCTCATCGAAGGACTCGATGGGATCACCCTGGAGGGAGACCAACTGGTCATCGGAGCCATGGCTACGAAACGAGCTGCTGAGCTGTCGCCGCTTGTGAAGGAGCATCACCCTCTCCTTCATGCGAGCACTCTGCTTGTGGGCCACCCACAGATTCGCAACCGCGGAACCGTGGGTGGCTCAATGGCGCATGCCGACCCTGCGGCCGAATACCCCGCAGTAGCTGTTGCCTGCGACGCGGTTTTCCGTATCGTGGGACCGTCGGGGGAGCGGACGGTAGGGGCCTCCGATTTCTTCCAGGGTTATCTCACGACCGCACTCGAGCAGGGTGAGGTTCTCGTCGAGGTCCGGCTTTCCACCATGCCAGCCGGAACCGGTTGGGCTTTCGAGGAGATTGCCCGACGCAACGGCGACTTTGCGATGGTCGGCGTGGCAATCGTGCTGCCCGTCGATGCTGAAGGCGTCATTGGCGACGCGCGGGTGGTTCTTTTCAGCGTTGGGTCCACCCCGGTTCGGGTGCCCGAGGTCGAGGACCTCGTGCGAGGTGAGCGGCCCGATGCGGCACTGTTCAAGCGGGCCGCGGAGCTGACCCGTGAGGTCATCGATGAACCGGGTTCGGATATACATGCGTCCTCTTCATACCGACGTCATCTGGCAGGTGT
>CAYQFM010000256.1:0-2584 GCA_964416735.1 uncultured Iamiaceae bacterium
CTCCAGATGAACGTAACAGGGGCCCTCTCACGAGGGCCCCTGTTACGTTCGCCCGGCCGAACCTGGCGGTGACCGTTGCTTCAACGCGTTTCCTGTTCATCCTCAAGGCCATGGCGGCTCGCGAGGTGGATGCCGGGGATCTACGCGCTCTGTGGCCGCTGTGTGGCTTCGAGGATGCTGCAGAGGCCCTTGATGTTGTCGAGGCGGCGTACCCCAGGATCCCCATTCGCCCCGCCGTGCAGTATCTGATCGAGGCGATTGCCGCTGAAGAGGGCGACCATTCAGATGTCTGACTCGAAGAGTCTCGACGGCCCAGATCTTCCTTGCTGACACGAACCCGCACAGAGCCCTTTCAGCGCTGGCCGAAGCTGGTGCCACGGGCACACGGTCGCACCGGGTTGATCGATGTCGTGTGAATTCGATGAGTCACGTCTGATGCGAAGCAATGAGGCTCTGGATGGATGCAGGAACACGTCTGATTCCTAGATCACGCAATCTCAAGTATCATATTGATGTGGAACTCATCGAAGTCATCTGGCGCCACCTACTCGATAACACCGCGAGGGGTCACCGGCACTGGGCGGGCCTCTCTGAGCTTGCTGGCGACCTCGGAATCCATCCATCCACCGTTCACCGATCGCTGAAACATCCGATCGAGATCGGTGCCGTGGAAAATACCCGACTCGGCGGACTCGAGGTTCTCGATCCCGCCCGCCTTCTCATGCTCTTCGGGGCGCATCGCCGTCTGTCCCGCCACATCACCAGCACACACACCATCCAGGCTCCCACCCATCTCGTTGAAGCCAGCCTCGGCCGTCAAGGTGTCACTCTCGGTGGATTCAGTGCTCTCGTCCACCACGCCGGTGGAGTCAACCGCATTGCAGACTTCACAACCATCGTCGCCTACGGCAATCCCGACCTCACGGCCATCCCATTCCAGGGCAACCACACTGAAACCACGCTGCTCATCCTCGATCCGGACCCGTGGATGCCCACAGATACGACATACACAACAGCCGGTCATGCGTGGGCGGATCTCTTCTCACTCCCTGGTTGGCAACCCGCCAGATTCATCTCCGAAACAAGCATTCATGCCATCACTGAACCAGCCGAACCCGTTCTACTCATCTGACCAGACCAGCCAGTCACGTCTCGTTCTCGACAAGGTCCTGGACGCAAACCCTGACGCGATTCTCATAGGCGGCTGGGCCACCTGGTATCGAACTCGTGGTCCGATGAGCCACGACATCGACCTCATTGTCGACTACGCCGGCCTGGAGGCGATCCGCGCAAGCGCTGGTGACTTCAGTGAGTCCCACCATATTTCCGGGACGAAATGGCGGGCGACCATCGAAGGAATTCACCTCGACCTGTACGTCTCACACCGCTCCACCCTCGGGGCCAACCTTCAACTCGCCGTCGATGCACTCGGTCGCTACGACGATCTTGTCGAGGGTAGACGGCTCCTCACCGTTCCTGCTCACGTTGCCACGAAGTTTGCTGCATTACTGGATCGGCCCCACTCCCTCCCGGGACGCAAGGACCGTCACGAACTCCATCAACTGCTCGCGCTCCCGGACGCAGACCAAACCCCTGCCGTCATCGAGGCTGCATCCAAGTGCACTACCGAACAGCGCCAACGCCTACTTGTCAAGGCGTTCGACTTCCTTACCTCCGACCCCGACATCACCCGCCGACAGCGTGAGGACCTTCGCTCCATCGCTCATCAGTGGACTCGAAAGCCCATCCCACCGCACCTGTCGACAGACCAGGTTCCACCCACACCAAATCGAGGATCTGGACCAAGTCGCTGATCCGCCAAGGGCTGACGGGAACCGCTCCGGCCTCGAACGGTCGACGTGTATGAGTCGGTACTTCGACTCCACATACTCCCGGTCTTCGGATCGGAAGACATCGGAGCCATTTCGCCCCACGCCATTCGACACTGGAACGGCGGTCTGCGAGAGAGCGACTACCCGGGAGTCCCCACGGCGGTGAAGTGCTACCGGTTGTTGAGGGCGATCCTCACCACGGCTGTCGAAGCTGGATTGATCGCAACGAATCCATGTCGTGTGCGAGGTGCAGCGGCTGATTCCTGGATGTTCACTTCCACGACCGGAGGTCCGGTCTGCCCGCGATCCCTTCAGGGACACTGGTCGCGCGCCCGCGATCAGCTCAACCTGGGTCAAGTAAGACTCCACGACCTGCGCCACCTGGCGGCCACGGTGGCTGCTCAGACGGGAGCGACCACCAAAGAGGTCATGTATCGCCTGGGTCATACGTCCTCGGCAGCGGCCATGCGGTATCAGCGCAGCACGGAACTGCGTGACCGTGAGATGGTCACAGTCATCAATGACCTGATTGTCCACTAGGCCGTCCCAACCCCGGAAAAACAAACACCGGCTCGGGGCGAACCTCGAGCCGGTGTGGCGGGGGAGTGGCTTGGATCAAGCGGCGCTGCAGGTGAACTCCCCCGCATTTTGCAGCCAATCCGCCCTGATAAGTTCGATCAGTCCTTGCCGACTGAGGTGTCCGCTCCTTGCCAAGGTGAGGGTCGCGGGTTCGAATCCCGTCGTCCGCTCCA
>CAYQFM010000257.1:0-1369 GCA_964416735.1 uncultured Iamiaceae bacterium
CAAGGCGGCGTCGTATCTCTCGAAGACCCTGGCTCCGGACACGTTTAGTTGGGTCGGTCAGTGCCATTGAGATAGGTCAAGGTCAGCGTTGTCAAGTCCGGCGACCCGAAGGGTGAGGTTCGGATCTGCTGGCACGCCAAGCATCGGGCCCTCGGGGGTGGGTCACGGAGAAGCGTCGACGGGTGGGTCGTTGTTGATGCGCTGGAGGTGGCGTCCGGGGCTGGCGAGTACTTGATCACGGCGGGCGGTCTCGCTGGCCCAGCTCCGGTGCCGGGCGTCGTCTCGAAGGGCTTCGCCCTCGCCCGGTACCCAGCCAAGGTCAGTGACGGACCGACCGAAGCGGCGAACAACCTGGTGAAGCGAATCATCAAACGCGTATCCGTTTACCGACCATCGAGGAGTCGTTGTCGGAAGGTCCGCGACCAGCCGACCGTGATGGGTGAGACTCCGGTCAATCGCTGGGCTGGAAGTGGGCAATGCGAGTCGAACGTGTTCAGGGGAGTCACCGGATCGTCGGCGGCTCAGCCGCTGATGTCGAGTTGGCGAACAGCTACTTGTCGCATCTTGCCGTGTGAGCGTTCGCGGCGTTGAGGACGCGTTGTCTCTCGTGATGACCGATGGTTGGGCCAGTGCAGACGGACGGGTTCGGTCAGGATGGGTTGTAGTGGAGCGTCGGAAAAATAGATTGACAAACAAGTTTTCCGCAGTTATGGTCAGACCATCAGACAGCCAGACTCGCCGACTATCGGAGGTGAGTCGAACATCGCTACCGGGGGGTGCTGAATGACCGCTACGACGGACCGCTTTGTCGACCACGTGATGAGCCATACCCCGCCTCCAACTATGTGCGGATTCGTACCCCATGCAATGCCCTACGAAACGACCCGTCAGTTCGCCTCCTCCGAAGATCACTGCGCAGAGGTCGATGGTTCTTGGCGGGTGCCGATGGCGAGTGCGAATGTCCTGCATTCTCGTGAGAGAACAGGAACCTCCGCAGTACGGCAGTCTCGCTACTTTCAGGTGTCGTTCCCTGCTGCCAGCTTCATTGTTGCCGACCAACTAGACGATACCTCGGGGCTCCAGCAGTACCGGGCGGGGTATCAGCTCACCTCCAGCGTGCTATCCAGCACTGTGTCCGATCCAGACGAGTGATCAAGAACGGGCAACTACCGGAAAGGAAAAAAATGCAGACCACCCCCAGCCACGACGGCAGGGCCAGTCTTCTGACCGAGGAGATGATCGAGCGGCTAGAGAGGACCGCTGGTGACGTTGCGGACGCGATCCACATGCCACCGGAAACCTACACATCGGAGGAGTGGTTCGATTTCGAGCGCAAGGCCATCTATGAGCGGTCATGGCTCTGCGTTGG
>CAYQFM010000257.1:1379-2570 GCA_964416735.1 uncultured Iamiaceae bacterium
GGGTCGCGTTCCGCCTCGAGGGCATCGAGAACGGTCTGCCGGTGGAACGTTGTGGACGCGGGATGGACGCCTCCGACATGCTGTCGCTCGTAGAGTTTTCTCCCTGCGTTGGTCGTGAAGATCAGATCCCAGAGCCCGGCGACTACATGACCATAACGTTGAACCGCGACCCGCTGCTCATTGTTCGTGGTACCGACGGTCAGATACGTGTCATGCCGAACGTGTGCCAGCACCGTGGCCACCTCCTCACCGATCAGGACAGCGGTAACACCGAGGGTCGGAACTTTCGTTGTCCCCTCCACTACTGGGCATTCACTACATCTGGAGAGCTCGTCAACGCTCCGAACATGGAGCAGACGGCGAACTTCAACAAGGCCGACTACTGCCTACCAAACCTCAGCGTTGAGCTTTGGAACGGCTTCATCTTCTGTAACTACCAGGAGAATCCCGAGCCTCTGGCTCCGACGCTCGTTCAGCTCGACGAAGAGATGAAGAACTACAACGTGAAGGGAATGGTCAACCTTCCTCCGATAACCATCCCCGGCTATCAGTGGAACTGGCGGATCATGTTGGAAAACTTCATGGAGCCGTATCACAACCTCTTCCTCCACAAGGGGATCCACGACTTCGCCGGTCACCCGTCCTTCGTTGATCATGATCCTTCGGAGAATGTGATCATGCATCCGACCGACTTCGATGCACCGGACCAGGCGTTCAACCCGATCCACAAGGCCTTGCTGCCGCCGATCGAGAGCCTTTCCGATACGCAGCGCAGTCGGGTCATGTTTGCAATGATCCCTCCCATGATGTCGCTGGGCATGGTTCCCGACCACATGTTCTATTTCCTGATCCTCCCCAACGGAGCGAATGAAATCACGTTGAGGATCTCGATCTGCGTTCCCAAGGAATCAACCGCGGTGCGCAACTTCGATCGAATAGTCGACTGGATCGTCGATGGGGTGATGGACTTCAACAGTCAGGATGTTGCAGCGAACATCTCGGTCCAGAAGGGACTCAAGTCGAACTTCGCCCCGAAGATGCCCGCCCTGTCCTGGAAGGAAACAACGATCACTCAGCTGACCCGTTGGCTGGTCAAGCGTTATCTCGACTACATCAACAGCGAAGACGCCTGAAGGAGAAGAGAGAAATGTCGGAAGATGAGAAAGAAGAAGAAGAAACCACAACTACTCA
>CAYQFM010000258.1:0-1999 GCA_964416735.1 uncultured Iamiaceae bacterium
CGAGAAGCTCGAGGCCCTGCGCGGCTCGTATGACGCCGTCTTCCTGGCCGTCGGGACCGGCATTGGCCGTGGGGGCCGTATAGATCATCAGCATCATGCTGTTGGTGTCGGCGCCGAACTGTCCGTAGGCGGTCAGCTTCAGCCAGACCATTCCGTCGTTGATGTCCTGCACGCTCGGGGTGTACACCGGGTCGAGGATCAGCGGGCTGCTGAACACACCGGTTCCGCTGGTGGTCCATCGCAGCGAATCGTAGCTGTCGGCCATGCCGTGGAGCGGGTAGTCGCTTCCGGCGCAGAGATCGGCGTCGCCCCCGGCGCTGGCGGTGGTCCGGTACTGCGGCGGGAAGACGATGAAGTCGGTCCATGCAGCGTCAAGGCCCATGGTGAGGGAGCTGTTTTTCTCGTACACCCATCTGAATGTATGGCTCCCGGCCGTCACGGGATAGGAATTATACCGGAACATGGTATCTGCGTTGTTCGACCACATACCTACCATGGCGTCGTCAATGTAAAATTTCAGCGCATCGCGGAGGGGTTGGCTCGACACCCTCCGGAAAAAGGAAATGCTGTCGTCCATCGAAACGTTATAGTTGATAAAGATGCCGGTGGTATCGTTGTCGCCGATCTCGGCCGACCGGGCACCGAACTGCTTTTCATAGCGGATCACCGGATCAATGGTCCAGGGTTTGGTCGCATGGGTGAACTGCCACGGGAATTTGGAGAAATTGCCGGTCTCCCAGTCTTCCACGATCAGGCCGATCTTTACATTGAATATCTTTTCCGTTGACCGGTATTTGGAAACCGCAACATTGTGGATCCTGGCGGCCGATCCGATGGCGGCGCCGGCGTCCACCTTCACGGGGAAGGAGGCCAACACCGTCTCTCCTGCATGCAGGATGCCGATGGGGAACGACGGCGTCAGCACGGTCAGGTAGGGATTCAGGGAGGCAATCGAACTTACCACCTCCTCAGCATCCCAGATGCCGTTGTTCCTGGTCGTGATAAGCAGCGTGGCCTCTTCGCCCGGGTCGAGCCGGCCGTTAAGGTTGCCGCCGGGAGGCACGTCGTCGATGGAAAGGGACAGGATGCTCACGTCGGGGGCATGGGCGATGAGCTGGAACGTGCTGTAAGTTGCACTGTCCAACTGATCCACCGCCTTTACCGTGAAGATCACCGCTTCGTTGTTGAGAATCGAATCGCTCACCTTGAATTTGAATCCGTCGGCGATGAACTTCGTCTGATCTATGTCGAAATGGCCATAGGCCTCGGTTGAGTCGAGCAGGGTGATGTAGGGATGGTCGCACGAAAGTGTGACCTCCACGTCGTCGGCTTCTGCATTTCCCGTATTCTTCATCTTCAGTCCGATCAGTGCGGTCTCACCATAATCCATCACGGTGTTCCCATTTCCGAACGTGGTGTCATTCAGTACATTGTCTGTGTATTCGATGGCTGCCTGCGGGATCAGGATCTCGATGGGTGATACGTAGGTGAGGCAATGCCCCGAGCGGGTGTCGGTCCAGCAGGGAAAGGTCTTTCCACCATAGGCGTCAATGGCCAGGTAGTCGCCCATGTACTTGGAGGCCATGTTGGGGATCGGGGAGGGGGTAAAGGCCACATCGCTGACTTTGAGGTCGGTGAAGGTGTTTCCGCCGTCGGTCGAGTAGGCCATCCACGCTTCAGCTTCAGAAGCCAGGCAGTTTCGGTTGTCGTAAAAAACGATGCTGACCTGTCCGTTGGCCTGGTCGCAGGTGATCCACGGGAGGTAATGCTGTTTTCCTGCGGTGGAGTCGGAATTGATCCGTTTGGGCGCCGACCAGGTGGCTCCCTTGTCGGACGATTTGATCATGTATACCGAGCTGCCGGTGCCGGTGTTGATCCCGGGCACGCCTATATTGGTCCACACAACGTAAATAGTGCCGCGATAAGGACTGTTGCTCAGGTCCACCGCCATCGAGGGGAAGGAGTTCACCCGCATGTTCTGCGTCACGCCGGTGGTACG
>CAYQFM010000258.1:2009-2569 GCA_964416735.1 uncultured Iamiaceae bacterium
CGGGCCAGTTGTCGTACACGGACCATACGGCGTAAACCTCGCCGTCGGGACCGCACTTGAAGTTGATTCCCTGGTTGTGGCTGCCGGCCGCCGTGGCCGAGCTGATATTCACCGGGGTGGACCAGGAGCTTCCGCCTGTGACCGACCGCGACACGCTGATGTTGTTGCTTACCATCCATCCGTCGTAGAGGTATCCTTTATAGGGGCTGGTCGGACTGATGTCCACCCAAAGGTGGTTCTTGTCGAGCATGTTGAACATTGAACCGTTGGCCACCTTGGCCACTGTCCAGGTTGCTCCCTGGTTGTCGCTGTAAGAAACGCTTTGTCCGTAACCATTGTCAATGTACCCGATGAACCAGCGGCCGTTGAGGTCAATCACCGCCGCAGGGTCACCTGAGTTGGATCCGCCTGCGCCTTCCACCGTTCCGGCCCAGGTCTCGCCGCCATCCAGCGAATGCAGTGCGTCGGCTCCCTTGACCGATCCCGTGCTGGGTTGCGGCGTGGAGTTGTTCGAATTCAGCAGCATCATCCCGTCGTTGGGGTTCACCACGATGGAGTTC
>CAYQFM010000259.1:0-2555 GCA_964416735.1 uncultured Iamiaceae bacterium
TCTGCTCAGGGGTCTTGTGATGATCGCTGGAGTTCGGCAAACGCATTCTGTGCTTGCACGGTGAGTGGGCCCGGACACTGGGCAACCGGGATTCCGTCAATCGATGCGATTGGCTGTATGTCACGCGTGCTCGAAGACAGGAATGCCTCTTGAGTGGCGTGTAGCAACTTGATGGGAATCGGTTGCTCTGTGACGTCGAGGATCTCGATCAGCAGTTCTCTGGTGATTCCACCGAGACAGCCTGATGAGAGCGGTGGCGTGAGGAGTTTTCCGTTGGATTCGATGAAGATGTTGGAACTGGTCCCTTCGCACAGATCGTTGGCGGTATTGGCGAAGAGCGCCTCGTCCGCTCCGTGATCACGCGCGTATTCAAGTGCGATCACGTTCTCGGCGTACGAGGTCGTCTTGATTCCGACGGTGGCACCATGCTCGTTCCGGCGCCATGGGACCGTTACAACGTGGGCGGTGGCACCCCACTTCGGCATTGGAGAGGCCGCCACTATGACCGTTGGTTTTCCACTTTCACGCCCCGGCCCAAGGGGCCCCACGCCACCGGTGACCGTTATGCGGATTCTGCCACCGGTTACATCGTTGGCCGCGATGGTGGCAGCCACCGCATCGCGTAGTTCCCGGTCCGTAAACGGAATGGTGATTCCGAGTCGGTCGGCGGAGGCGCGGAGGCGTGCAAGATGTCGGCGGAGAGCAAATGGTGCTGCAGCGACGACCTTCAACGACTCGAACACGCCGTCACCGACGGTGAGGCCGTGGTCGAATGCCGATATCCAGTGTTCATCGCCGGACCGCAATGCGCCGTCGATCCAGACGGAGGAGGCTTCAGTCACGGTCTGATCATGCCACCGGACGTGTGTGGGGAACCGGACGTAAGTCCGATCAGTCGTCGCGCCTTCAGGACCGTTTCGTCCCATTCGCCGGATGCGGTCGAGTCCCACGTGATTGCGCCGCCGGTTCCGAAATTGATCCGGTCGTCGGTGAGCCAGAAGGTGCGAATTGCCACTCCGAGTTCACCGGCTGCTCTGTCTGCGTCAACCCAACCGATAGCGCCGCAATAGGGGCCACGCTGCACCGGTTCGAGTTTCGAGATCACCCCGAGCGAAGCGATCTTGGGTGCGCCGGTGACCGACCCCGGCGGAAAGGTCGCCTCGATCAATTCCGCCCAGCCGGTTCCCGGACGCAGGTCCCCTGAGATCGTGCTGACGAGATGTACGAGTCCCGGGTGCTCCTCAGCGGCTAGGAGTTCCTCCACGCGTACGGTCCCGTAGGTGCAGACCCGCCCGAGGTCGTTGCGAACCAGATCGACGATCATCACATTCTCTGCCCGGTCTTTGTCGGTGAAGAGGTTGCGGTTACTGGCGGTGCCCTTGATGGGGGATGACCAGACCCTGTCGCCGCGTCGCGACAAGAAGCGCTCAGGAGATGCAGAAACGATCTGTAGCCCGTGGTCGGGGAGTCTCACCACCGCACTGAAGGGCGCAGGGTGTTCGGTCGAGAGGAGCGTTCCCAGGGACACCACATCGGCCTGTGGTGGCAGTGGAGCGCTCAGAATCCGAGTCAGGTTGACCTGGTAGACGTCGCCGGCGGAAATCGAGTTGCGGATGTCTTCGATCGCTGCTTCGAACTCGGGTTGGTCCAAGCTGGTTGACCACTTGGCATTTCCAGTTCCCGGCCATGGGGCCGCCCGCGGTCGTGTCATCGATGGCTTCACGGTGGCGAATCGCACGCACGTCGGCGGTCCGTCGAAAGGAAGCACAACGACCCAGAACCCTTCGGAGTCGAGTGCGGTCAGGTCATCGGTGACATCGACGGGATCCGATGCCGCAACCCCGCCCATCAGCGCCACAGGTGCTCGTGGGATCCGGGTGCTCACGGTCGGAGCCTATGACCACCCACGTGCTCCGGGATGACTGGGTCGCCAATGGGTCGATTGGTAGGCTGTGGAGTCGTGTCACGCCCCCGCCGCCGCTGGCATCAGCGGATCCTGATCGCATTCAACTGCATTCTCGTGCTGATCACTTTCACATCGGCAGCCGCAATCGCTTACGTCTATCGCGAGGTGGGCGAGGTGCCGAGGGTGAACATCGGCGCGGTCCTGGACGAAACCGCGGAGCCAGGCGAGCCACAGAATTTCCTGCTCGTGGGCGTTGATGACGGGATGGGTCTGCCTGACGGCGATCCAGTGCTAGCCGGTCGCGGCAAGAGCCTCAACACCGACACGATGATGATTCTCCGTGTCGATCCAAAGTCGGAGCAGGCGTCGTTGATGTCGCTCCCACGCGATCTGTGGGTCTCGATTCCGGGTGGCGGAAAGGGCCGCCTGAACAGTGCCATGGCGCTCGGTGGACCCGAGAAGCTCATCGAGACGATCCAGAAGAACTTCGCCATTCCCATCCACCACTACGTTCAGGTTGACTTCGAAGGTTTCCGTGGTCTCGTCTCGGCGGGAGGCGGTGTCCCGATCGACTTCCCCTGGAAGGCGCGTGACACGCACACCGGCCTTCTTCAGTATACGCCCGGCTGCGTGATGCTGGATCCTGTGC
>CAYQFM010000260.1:0-2503 GCA_964416735.1 uncultured Iamiaceae bacterium
TCATCAAGACTAAGGCCGCCGTGGGACAGCTTCGTCTGGCCCCACCCGGTACGGCCTTGGGCGAACAGCAGTCGCTCTGACTCGTTGGTCGGGTAGCCCGGCAATGCATCCCACACCACTCCATCGACTGCGGAATCGTCGCGCAGTGACTTGGATGCGTACCGCCGTGCCCTCGTCCCAGCTCGTTCGACGAAAGCACCCTCACGTGGTTCGTTTGCCGGGATAACCGCCAGGTTGCCGTGGTCGGCGGTGAGCCATGTCTCGTACCCATGCTCGGCGGCACGTTTGACTACGTCGGAAAGCACCCCAGAACGCACCCATGCTTCAAGGCTGGCGTGAAGGCCGGTATCGCCAAGCAGTTCTGCGCTGTGCATCAGCTTGTCGGTTGCGCTGAGCACGAGACCAATGACATCAGCCGTACCGAAGGGCACACCGTCAAGCTCCTCGGTCCGAGCACCATCGACGCGCACCCACGCCGTGGTTGCGCCCGACCCCTCCCAGGCTGTCGCCCACCGCTGCGGTTCCTTGCTGGTCGAACGAAGGCTGTCGGCAAACTGCGTCGGTACCGTGCCGGCCGCGATGGCCTGGCGCGACACCTCGGTGAGGGTAGGAAGCATCGCAAGGACGCCGCCCGCCTGAATCACCCGAAGCTCTGACAGCTCTCTGATCCGAGTCCATTGGGTGAAACCCATGCCGTCGAGCACAACGAGGAGGACTCGACCCGCCGCCGTCTGCCGCTTGGCCAAGTACGGCTGGACCTTGTCGAGGCTGACCGGCCAGTTCGACCAGGCACGGCTGAGTTGGGATCCGTACCTGGACCTGAGCCATGCAAGGAATCGTCCGTCGGCATTCGCCCACCAGGACCATGCCCGATCCTCGAGGAGCGGGTCGGGTGGGTTCACCTTAGCCTGGATCCACCGTTTGGGTGGTGGCGCGTCCACCAAAGAAGCCTCCTGAGCTGGGAGTCTGTTGATCTCTGACGTCAACGAACCCTCTAACTCAGGAGGCACTTTCTGTGTCTACAGCTTCGCGCAGAATCGATCGGTTGGAAGCGACCTTTGATCACGACGGAATTGTCGCGAACGCCGGGCTGATCCTGCCTGCAACGTTGATGGCCCGACTGGGCATCGAAGCGCTGGTCGATACGTGGGTGAACACTGGTTCATCACGTCCTGGCCGCAAGATTTTGACGCTTGTTGCGGCGATGATCGCCGGTGCAACCCATATCGACCATGTGAACATGTTGCGCGCTGGGGCGACCCAGCGGGTGTTGCCGTTCAAGGTGATGGCACCATCGACGATCGGGACGTTCCTGCGGACTTTCACGTTCGGTCACATCCGCCAACTCGACGCCGTGCTGTCACGGGTTCTGGCTCGAGCATGGGAGACAGGCGCTGGCCCCGGGGACGGTCCACTTGTCATCGATTTGGACTCCACGATCTGTGAGGTTCACGGCAAAGCCAAAGCGGCTGCCAGTTACGGCTACACCGGAGTGCTCGGCTACCACCCGCTGCTTGCGACCAGGGCCGGGACTGACGAGGTGCTCTTCGCCCGGATGCGACGCGGATCAGCGAACACCGCCCGTGGTGTGGTCCGTTTCGTTGACGAACTCACAGCCAATCTCAAAGGTGCTGGTGCCACGGGACCTATGACCGTTCGGGCTGATTCGGGGTTCTGGTCCTGGAAACTCATCGACCGTCTCAACGCGCATGGGATCGCTTGGTCGATCACTGTCAGGCTCCACAAGAACATGAAGGCAGCCATCGCCGGGATCGAGGAGGACTCGTGGGTTGACATTGATTACACCCTCGGAGGCCAAGCCCAGGTCGCGGAGGCGACCTACAGCGCTGGTCGAGGAAAGAACCAGCGCAGTGTCCGGCTGGTTGTGCGCCGCACCCGGCTCACCGACAAAACCCAGCTGCGGCTCTGGCCTGATTGGCGGCACCACGCTTTCATCACCTCCGACCACGCAATCTCAGCGGTTGAGGCCGACCGGTTCCACCGCGAACACGCCGTTGTTGAACTCGCGATCCGCGATCTGAAAGAAGGGGCCGGGCTCGAACACATCCCATCAGGCCACTACCACGCCAACTCGGCATGGCTCGCGTGCGCGGTTCTCGCCCACAACCTCGGCATCTGGGCAGATCTCATCGGCGGAGCCCCACGACGCACACACAGGACCAGACGAACCCAACTCGTCTCACTTCCAGCGGTCATCGTGAACCGGTCCCGCCGATTGCTTCTGCGGTTCCCGACCGACTGGCCATGGGCCAAATCGTTCAACACGCTCCTCAACGCCATCCGAGCACTTCCAGCACCATCAGGCTGAACCAGCCCCTGGAGCCTGACCCACCCCAGCACAACTCGGGTCGACAACCCAGGACCGAAACCTCCACGCCTGCTTCAACACGCCCCGAACCACAGACAACCCCATCCAATCATTGAAGGGGCAACCATCAACGAAACAACACCCGCTCCCTCACCAGATCGGTGGATTCAGGCT
>CAYQFM010000261.1:0-2498 GCA_964416735.1 uncultured Iamiaceae bacterium
CTCACTCCGTGTAAGGTTACGGCCATCAGATGGCACTCGGCGGGAGGCTACTTACCCCCGGTCTCTACCTCAATCCGACTGGCCATCCTCCGTCTCACTGCCGTCACCTTAATCCGACTGGCCATCCTCCGTCTCACTGCCGTCACCTTCTTCCTTGTCAGCCGGCATCACCCGCGCAGCCGTTGACTCCACCCCCGGTCGTCGAGCGCCACCAGCTTCACACCCTCCGCTGCAGGTCCGGTTACACGTATCCCACAAATCCTGCATCTGGATGGCGATGTCCGTCCTGGTCTCGGCATCAACTCGTCTTCCGGCGCTACCTCCATGAACGCCACCACCTCACCGGTGCGAGCTGTTCGATTGAGCGTAAGAATGCCCTTTCCTCCGCGCTTCTGAACACGGTGTTCATTCACCTCACTGCACTTGCCAAGGCCACGCTCGGTGACTGCAAGAAGCGTACTCTCGCGCTTGATGACCACCATCCCAACCGCCTCATCTGACGACCTGAGCGCCACACCCAAACTGTTGTCGACACATTTGGCTCCTATGCGTTCGAACGCTTTCACCACACCGTGCTGGAGGAGTCCTTCGCGCTCACGCTGCGCGAACACTGCTGCGGGGCAATGGCGCCACTGCAAACCGCACTCGATGCAAGGCCCAATCACTTCAACCGTGAACGGCCGTATCGGGGCTATCGGAGCCTCGGGCGCCGGGCGCTGGACACCGTCACGCAGTATCTCTCAACCGTCAGACAGGAAGCTTGGTAGTCCCCCCTTCCGCCAGCCCCACATGTCGCAGCATGATATGGGAAATCCACGGCACAGGCCTGCCTTCGGCATCACTGGGCTGCCGATGCGGTGCGCGTGCTCCCAGCCCCCACAAGTCATGCTCTCTCGTCTTCGCTACCTCGGTGCACTCTCCATCTGTGCGCTGGCACTCACCGCCAGCACACTTCAGGCGCAGCAAACCGAGGAGAAAACCCCCCTCGGCGAGCGGATGACCGCCATCAACGCGGCATTCAAGATCGTCGGGCAGCAAGTTGCCGATTCGACGAAGAACGCGAGTACCATGGAGCAGCTCGCCATTATGGAAACCAACGCCAAGCAAGCGCTGGCGTTCGAACCGGAAAAGAAGGCGAAGGTTCCCGAGGCCGATCAGGCGAAGTTCGTGGCCGACTACAAGGTCGGTATCCAGAAACTCATCGATGCTACCGCTAAGCTGCATGAAGCCATTCACGCCGGAAAGAACGCCGAGGCCGTGGCCATGGTCGACGAAATGCGCGCCCTGCAGAGAGCTTCGCACGGGGAGTTCCGCATCCGTCGTCCCCCGCCGGGAGTCTGAGTCGGCCACCCACGTTTCCCGCGCTGCCATCCCCTGCGCAACCACAGCACCATGTGTTCCTGCGCGCCGTTCGGCCCCAGGAGGCAGATACGATGGGTGTCTCCGTACTGTACATGTCGGCCCAGGCGGCATTGTCCCGGCGATGACCCTGGGCAGGACTGCTGCTGGTGCTCGAAACGTCCTGGTTCACGACGGGTACACCCCTGCCGCAACACACATCCGGTACCGTGTCGTTCGCGCTGATACCTCTCGCTCCTTCTGACCCACGCCCAGGCCTCGAGACCATGAATCCTCGCCGAGTTGATCGAGCATCGGTTCGACTGCTCACCGACCTGCCGAATGTCGGCAGCGCCACGGCGGGCGATCTTCGTCTGTTGGGCTACCAGTCTCCGGACGGGCTTGTCGGCGCCGATCCGTTTGCGATGTATCAGCGTTTGTGTAGCATTACCGGTCAGCGACACGACCCCTGCGTGATCGATGTGTTCATGTCGGTCACCTCCTTCATGAATGGTGAACCGCCTCGTTCCTGGTGGGAGTTCACGGAGGAACGCAAGCGAAGACTTGCCGAGTGTTCGTGAAAGACATGGAGCACTGCCATACAACAGCGACGAACAGCATTGCTGCCCTCAACCGTTTCTCTTGAGAACCTCAGATTGTGAAGATCACTGTCGAAGCATTGGTCCATGCGCCGGTCGAAGAGGTCTGGCGCGCGTACACGACGCCGTCTGATATCATGCGCTGGAACACGGCATCCGATGACTGGCATACCACGGCTGCCACGGTCGATCTGCGCGAGGGTGGGAAGTTCTCTTCCCGCATGGAAGCGAAGGATGGCAGTTTTGGTTTCGATTTTTCCGGGACCTATACCCGGATCGAGCCCCATCAGTTGATTGCGTATGCCTTTGGCGACCGCATCGGCGTTGTGGAGTTTGTTCCCGGCGAGGGAGGCGTCAGGGTTCGGGTGACCTTCGATGCGGAGACCTCGAACCCCGAAGAGATGCAGCGGCAAGGATGGCAGGCCATTCTCAACAATTTTGCCAAGCATGTGGAGGCGCTCTCATGACGGCACCACTCTGTCCTGCGTGCAAGAGCATCATGGAAGTGGGGTTCACGCTCGATCATGGGCATTTCGACAGCCCGAAGGTAGCGCGCTGGGC
>CAYQFM010000262.1:0-2452 GCA_964416735.1 uncultured Iamiaceae bacterium
GGAGGCCCTGCTGTGCGTGTTGGCACCGGTGTTCGTAGGGATGTCAGCCTGCGATCACCGAAGTTGGCCGCCGCGGGCGCGTCAGAAGAAACCGTGACGTTCACCGAGTTGGGAGTCGTCGATGCAAACCCCATGGGGTCAGCTTCTGTGACCGTGTAGTTCCCCGGTGACACATTATCGAATGAATACGACCCATCCGGCTTTGTCCGGACACTGGCGATGATGTTGCCGTTCGCATCGCGTAGCGTCATGAGAACGCCACCGATACCCACTTCTCTTGGACCCTGGAGCCCGTCGCCGTCCGCATCGTTGAAGAGGACCCCGGAGATCCTGCCAACACGCCGATCGCCGAAGTTGCCGGTCGATGGGCTGCTTGGCACGACTGTAATGGGCAACTGGTTCGGTGTGGTGCTGCTGAACCCGGGCAGATCGGTTTCGCGCAGGGTGTAATTTCCTGCGGGGACATTCAGGAATTGGTAGCTGCCGTCTGCATTCGTCGTTGTCGTGGCGACGAGCGCGCCTCCCGGAGTGAGCAGTTGGACGGTGACATTCCGGATGCCCGGTTCATTGGGATCCTGGATTCCGTTGCCGTTGATGTCATCGAAGACAACGCCCGAAACCGAACCGACGGGCTTGTCGCCGAAGTTGGCGGAGGTGGAGCCGCCCGCTGGCAGCGTCACAGAGACCGAATTGGGTGTGGTGCTGTTGAAGCCAGCAGGGTCTGTCTCGGTCACGGTGTATGTGCCCGGCGGGAGGTTCGTAAACAGATAGGTTCCGTCGCTACCGGTCTGAGTCGTGGCGATCGGATTGCCGTTCGGATCACGCAGTGTGACCGTCACGCCAGCGAGGGGCTGCTCGTTCGGATCGCGGCGACCGTCACCATCCAGATCAGCGAAGACGACACCCGAAATCGTGCCATTCCGCTGGTCGCCGAAGTTGGCAGTGCCCGAGCCGCCCTGCGGCACGACGACAGAAACGTCGTCGGGCGTCGTGCTGTTGTAATTCGGCGGGTTCGTTTCACTTACGGTATAGGTCCCTTCAGGGATACCGGAGAAAATGTAGGAGCCGTTCGGGCCGGTGGTCGTCGTGGCGATGACGGTTCCGTTGTCGTCATACAGGGTGAGGTCGACACCACCGATACCGGGTTCGCGCGGCCCTTGTTGCCCGTTGCCGTCGACATCGTTGTACACGACACCGGTAATCGTACCGGCCGGGAGTTCGCCGAAATTCGCCGAACCTGAGCCGCCCACCGGCACAGTCACCGGAACATCATTGGGCGTCGTGCTGCTGTAGCCGTTTGGCTGGACCTGTGAGACCGTGTAATCTCCCGGAGGCGTTCCGGGGAAACGGTAGAAGCCGTTGTTGTCCGTGGTCGTGATGGCAACGATGCCACCGCTGGCGTCGAACAAACGGACCTCCACGCCGCCCAGTCCAGGCTCGTCGGGCCCCTGGATGCCATCTCCGTTCCGATCGATGAAGACGACTCCCGAAATGGAGCCGGCGGGCTGGTCGCCATAATCGACCACCGAAGTCGTGCCGCCGGAGACGGTGGTGGGCACACGGTTTTGTGTCGTGCTCGTGTACCCGGCCGGATCCGACTCGACGACGGTGTACGAACTGGGTGCCAGGTTTTCGAAGCTGTAGCTGCCCGCAGAGTTTGTCGTCGTGGTCGCAATGACACGACCACTCTGGTCCAGCAACGTTATGACCACGCCAGGGATGGGGGGCTCTCCCGTATCCCGTACGCCGTCCGCGTCGTAGTCTGTGTAGACGACCCCCTGGATACGGCCGAGTAGACTTACGATCTGGGTCGCCGTGGCGCTCGCGGTTGCCGTACGCAGAGGTGTCGGTGTTGTTGCAGCCCCCGGCTTGACCGTCGTGGGATCGGTTGTGTTGTTGTTACGTGGGTTACTGTCACCCGGTGTGGACACACTGGCGGTGTTGGTGACCGTCGGGACGGCAGCGCTGCCGACTTCGACGACCAGTGTGATGGAACTCGAGGCATTGCGAGCCAACGGTCCGGGGTTGGTGCAGGTTACCGTCTGGCCGCTGGCCGAACAGGTCCAGCCGGCACCGGTGCCGCTGACGTAGGTGAGGCCATTGGGGAGCGGATCGGTGACGGTGATGAGACCCGTTGTCGGCCCAACACCGATGTTGGTGACCGTCAGGGTGTAGGTTCCCGTGGAGCCACTGGTGAAGGCTCCCGTGTGGCTCTTGGCAATCGTGAGATCGGGTGCCCCGGCGGGTGAGGTAGGCACCGGCGTCGGTGTTCCGGGACCACCGGGAGTGTAGGTGAGTGTCGGTGTCGCCGTGCGCCCGCCCAGCGGTGTGTTGGTGCGTGTGGGAGCAGTGCCGGCCCTGACCGTGGTCGGGTCGGTGGCATCGTTGTTACGTGGATTACTGTCACCCGGTGTGGACACACTGGCGGTGTTGGTGACCGTCGGGACGGCAG
>CAYQFM010000263.1:0-2442 GCA_964416735.1 uncultured Iamiaceae bacterium
GAGGTCCCTGGAACGGCTTGCTTCGGCGCGTGCGGCTATTGCGGATCTGGCGGTGACCACAGACTTGATCGTGGGATTTCCCGGCGAGACAGAGGATGATTTCGCCAGGACTCTCGAGGTGGTTGCCGAGGCCCACTACGACAGCGCCTACACCTTCATCTTCTCGCCGCGCCCGGGAACAGAAGCTGCTGAACGCTCTGAGGAGTTTATTGATCCCGATGTAATTGCAGACCGGTTTGAGAGGCTCAGGGTGGTGCTGGAACGATCCGCCCTTGCGAAGCACCGTGGTCGCATCGGAAATGTGGAAGAGGTGCTTATTGAAGGACCTTCCAAGAAGGATGCCTCGAAGACGACCGGCCGTACCGTTCACAACAAACTGGTCCACTTTGCATCTGAGCGCCCACTGCGCCCGGGAACCTTCGCGGATGTCCGCGTGACCGGCGCCGGACCCCACTTCCTGACCGGTGAGTTGATCGAGGTCACTGCCGATCCGCGACACCGCACCAGGATTCCGGTTGTCGCAGTCTGACTTTCGTTATCAGACTTGTGATGAATTCTGAGTTCGACCACCTGGCGCTGGTTGGGCCGACCGCCTCGGGCAAGTCGGCGCTGGCGCTTGCTTTTGCACGTGCCAACCCCGGAGTGGAGATCATCTCGGCAGACTCGATGCAGGTGTATCGCGACATGGACATAGGCACCGCAAAACCGACTCCTGCAGAGCGGACCGAGGTGATCCACCACCTGATTGATGTGGCTGACCCGTGCGATGACTACTCGGTCGCCCGCTTCCAACGCGATGTAGCCGGTGTCGTGGCAGAGATAGAGCAACGCGGATCCCGTGCAGTGTTGGTTGGAGGGACCGGCCTGTATGTGCAAGCGGTGATTGATGATCTCGAGATTCCAGGTCAGTTCCCCGCCGTAAGAGCCCAACTCGAGAGCGAGGCCGATTCCGGGGTTCTCCACGCACGTTTGGAAGAGTTGGACCCGGTCGCAGCGGCGAGGATGAACCCGACGAACAGACGACGGGTGGTCCGGGCGCTGGAGGTGACTCTCGGAAGCGGCCGTCCGTTTTCATCATTCGGACCAGGCATGGATGCTTACCCGCCTTCGAAGTGGCGCATGGTGGGCTTGGACCGCCCTCGTGCTGTCTTGGATCGACGGATTGAACAGCGGTATCGGGAGCAGATGGACGCCGGATTCCTCGACGAGGTGAGATCGCTACTCGAGCGACCGGGGGGTATTTCGAGGGGAGCACGTCAGGCACTCGGTTACAAAGAGTTGGCGGATCATCTGGAAGGTCGATGCACACTCGACCAAGCTCTTGAGTTGGCAAATGCGCGAACCCGCAAGTTTGCCCGCCGCCAGCAGCGATGGTTTCGCCGAGATCCTCGAGTCCGTTGGATCGAGCCTGATGGCGAGGTCGGCGTTGACCGCAGTGACGGTGACGATATGTCGGCGACCGTCGGCCGCCTTGAGGCCATGCTGGCAGACTGGGGCCGTGTTGCGGACTGAGAGCTTGACTTTCTCGGGTGGCTTGGATGCTGAGCCCCCGTCCTTTGAGTTCATGGTGTGCAATGTCTGATCATCGCGGTGGGTTCGGAGAGTTCGGCGGCGAGACCTCGGGTCTGATCGAGCGGACGTTCCGGGAGCGGATCGTGCTCGTGGGTGTGACCATTGCCCCGGCAACACCGGAGGACACCGAACGTTCGCTCGATGAGTTGGCACTCCTGGTTGACACTGCGGGTGCCGACACCGTCGAACGGGTTCTCCAGCGCCGCGGTGCGCCGGATCCCGCCACCTTCATCGGAAAGGGCAAGATCGAAGAACTGCGTGTCCTGTGCGAGGCGGTGGATGCCGACACGGTCGTGTTCGACGACGAGTTGACCCCCGGCCAACAGCGCAACCTCGAGAAGCTCCTTGGACGTACGGCGCTGGACCGCACGGCAGTGATCCTCGATATCTTCGCCCAGAATGCCCACAGTCAGGAGGGCAAGGCGCAGGTCGAGCTTGCCCAGTTGCGCTACCTGTTGCCACGACTGCGGGGAAAGGGCGGCTCACTCTCTCAGCAGGCCGGCGGTATCGGTACCAGGGGGCCTGGTGAAACCCAGTTGGAAGTCGACAGACGCCGTCTGCTGCGCAGGGTGCACAAGCTCGAGTCGGATCTGCGCCATGTTGCGAAGGTGCGTGACACCCAAGCCAAGGCCCGACAGCGCACTCGAATGCATACCGTTGCGATCGTCGGGTACACGAATGCCGGTAAGTCGACCCTTCTCAACCGACTCACCGATGCAGGAACCCTTGTGGAGGACCGTTTGTTCGCCACCCTCGACCCCACCACGCGCAGGCTCCGTCTTCCCGGCGGAGAGACGGTGCTGATAACCGACACCGTCGGCTTCATCACAAAGCTGCCCACCCAACTCGTCGAGGCTTTCAAGTCCACCC
>CAYQFM010000264.1:0-1588 GCA_964416735.1 uncultured Iamiaceae bacterium
CTCTTCTTCCAGGTCTTCGACAAGGGCGTGATGGAAGACGGTGAGGGGCGACAGATCGACTTCAAGAACACCATCATCATCCTGACCACGAATGCCGGCACGGATACCATCATGAAGCTGACGGCCGACCCGGAGACGCTCCCGTTCCCCGAGGCCATGGCCAAGGCACTCAAACCAGAGCTCGACGCCGTGTTCAAGCCGGCCTTCCTCGGCCGCATGGTGATCGTGCCGTACTATCCCGTGCGCGACGAGAACCTCAAGCAGATCGTGCGGCTCAAGGTGGGCAAGATCGCTCGACGTCTGCGCGAAACGCACAAGCTCGAATTGCAGCACGACGAAACGCTCATCACACAGGTGGCCGCCCGCTGCACGGAGGTGGAGAGCGGCGCACGCAACGTCGATAACATTCTCAGTAACACCCTGCTCCCCGAGATCTCACGACTGCTGTTGGCATCGATGGCGGAAGGTGCGCGGCCATCAGCACTTCGCGTCGGTGTCGCCGACGACGGGGATTTCACCTATGAAGCCGTGAGCAGCGCCTCCGCGTGAGGCACTGCGCACAGCCTGGACTCTCACCGAGGATGCGCTGACATGGAATGGTCCCAGGCCAACCGTCCGTTCCGGCTCAATACGCCGCTGGGCCGTGATGTCATGCTCCTGGCGTCCTGGGAGGGTGAGGAAGCAATCTCCTCACTCTTCCGCTTCACCGTCGTGGCCTGGAGCAGGCGGCACGATATCCAACCGAAGGAACTGCTGCTGAAGGGTGTATCGCTGGATTTGCGATTGCCCAGCGGAGCAGATCGCAAGCTCCACGGTGTGGTCAGTCGGTTCGTCCGCGGTGAGATCGTGGCCGAGGGTCACATGTCGTATCTGCTGGAGATCGTGCCACCGCACTGGATGCTCACGCTCGGCAGCAGCTTCGACATCTTCCAGAACAAGACGGCGCGCGATGTCTGCGACGAGCTGCTCACGGGAACTCCCCATGAATGGAAACTCGTACGCACCCTCGATCCGCGCCCCTATTGTTTTCGATACCGCGAAAGTCGATGGACCTGTGTCTCCCGCCTGGCTGAGCAGGAGGGCATCTGGTATCGCTTCGACCATAAGGCCGGGGAAGCCAAACTGGTCCTCGGCGATAACACGGCCTCGGCACAGGAAGCCTGGGGCGTAGAAGCCTTGATGTGCCTTCCCGATACCAATGGGAACAACTTCTCGAAGCCAGTCGTCACGGAACTCAACATCGAACACCATCCGTACACGGCGAAAACGCAGGTGCGGAGCCTCAGTGAATTCCTGACCGGCAACAATCTCCTTGGTGAAACCAGCGGTGCATCAGAGGTGTTTTCACCGCCGGCGGAATTGCTCTGGTATGAGTACGACCAGCAATTGACCGCGCACCATACGGGCATCAATCATTCGGGCGGCGAGACGCCCAGTGATGTCAGCAAGTTCCAGCCTGATACCAAGACCTATTCCCGTATTGGGCAGGAGCGTTCCGAAGCCGACGCCACCCGATATATCGGCCGCTCCTCCTACGTCGGGCTCGAGGTGGGGGCCAAGACGCGGGTGAAAGGACGCAGCGAATCGA
>CAYQFM010000264.1:1598-2434 GCA_964416735.1 uncultured Iamiaceae bacterium
TCACGCGAGTGCAGCACAAGGGATCAAACGGCGACTATGTCTCGGGCGAATCGGAGGCGACGTACGAGAATACGTTCGAAGCCATCCCCATCTCGACCCCGTATCGTCCGCCACGCCGAACGCCATGGCCACGCGTGGCAGGCGCTCACGTTGGCACCGTAGTCGGCCCGCAGGGCGAAGAGATCTACACTGACAAGCACGGACGGGTGCAGGTCGTGTTCAAGTGGGATCTCGAGAACTCTACCAAACTGGAACGGTCGTGCTGGATTCGCGTGGCCCAATCCTTCGCGGGACAACAGTTTGGCATGGTCTTCCTTCCGCGCATCGGGCATGAAGTCATCGTTGATTTCCTCGATGGCAATCCCGACAATCCCGTGGTGGTCGGGAGTCTCTACAACAGCGCCAATCTTCCGCCATGGCCGCTGCCGGCGAATAAGACGCAAAGCGGCGTTCGCACCAAGAGCACCTTGCAAGGCGGTGCGGAGAACTACAATGAGCTCCGTTTTGAGGACAAGAAAGGCAACGAGCAGATCTACGTGCAGGCCGAGAAGGACCTCGATACGCTGGTCAAGAACGACGAGACCCGTAAGGTAGAGCACGACCGTACCACAACCATCAAGAACAACGAAACCAAGACGGTCCTTGAAGGCTACGAACACACGACCATCGAGAAGGGCGAACAGGTCATCAAGGTCAATGACAACAATCGTATTCTGCACGTCGAGAAGAACCACACGGTCACGGTAAACGGCAACGAGTCCATCTCGGTAACCGGCAACCGGGATATCACGGTGAAGGGCAATCAGTCCCACAAGATTTCGGGAGATGATAAGGTC
>CAYQFM010000265.1:0-2406 GCA_964416735.1 uncultured Iamiaceae bacterium
TTGACCGCAGCGCTGACACGGTGTCCCTGGATTCGGGTTGGGCTGACCACAGCTTCCGCAATATGTGACATTTGACATTTCCTTATTCCTCTCATTGTATGAGTTTGATACCGCTCGAAGATGGTCACCGTAATTCGAACATCACGCGACAAGCGGCGTTCTTGGCCGATGGCGCGGCTCCATGTCAATATCCAGGTGACAATCCATGAGTTACCGACTGGACAGCGGACCTCCAAGCGCCACCGGGTCGATTAAGCACAGGTCGCGCGGCGATAAGAGTCATCGCTTAGTCACAGAGTCGATATGGAGACTTCCACCACTGGCACTCACCGCGACCGTGACGGGGATTCCTTCACAACCTATCCCGATCCCCGTGCCCTCGCGACAGCCTTGTGTCTCGAAAAATACGTGATCACCATTGATGGTTAATCCGGCAGCGCCACTACGACCGGGACCCTCAGTCCCGATCGCTGTCCATATTGAAGAGGCTTCGTACAATGTTTCGTGGCCATCGGGAAAAATCATGTCGTAATAAATCCCGCCCGCCGAAAACGCTGCTATCCCCTCGGGCCAGACTGCATTTCCACCGGGATTGCAGTAAAACGTGGCAACTGTCAGTGGCCCAGAGTCACTGGTGAGCCCGCTGACGAGTTCGGTTTGGTTGAGTTCAAAGACGGCCATCCCCTCCCCCAAAGTGACATCCTTCCCATCAACAAGGGTCGTCGGATCATGCTGACAGGCCCCTGGGATCTGGGCGTTCTTGATCTCGTCCCAGGTTGGCGCCTGCCGTGGAAGCGTCGTGGTGGGAGCAAGCGTCGTCGATGAAGCAGGTGATGTGGTAGTTACCGACGCGTTCTGGCCATCGCTATCGTTAGCGGGTCTGATGATCGGCGCGCGCAGGTATCGAAGAGTCCCGCGCTCTGTTGATCTGGCGGCGACAGGGGCCTCCTTCGCGTCACCCGATTTCAGATCAACCTGATAAAGCGTCGACTCGCACGATAGGAGCGCAATAGAGTCATTCGAGTCAATGACGCGGCAGTGGGTATCGGCACCCAATGGAAGGTCGATGGCCACTGATTTCATCGTGGCATTGGGATCACCGGCGGCTGTCTTGAGGACGGGTCCGTCACCCTCGGTCGTTATAGCTGTGACACTAGTTCCAGAAAGCGTCAACGCATCCAGCCCGAAGGTGAGTTCATGTGGCCAGTTACTGTAGACGGCAGGTGTGGTCTTCTCTAGGTGTTGATTATAGAAATGCCATTCCCCTGGATGACCGTCACCGCGCTCCAGCGCGACAGCCATGAGATCTCCACCAATAACCGTCTGATAGACAAAACCACCGTAGGACACGGAGTCGTCCAAGGTTGTCCGCTTTCCTGACTCGAGTGCCGCGGCATCAAGGGTCACTCTGGGGACGGGTGACGACGTATCACTGTGTGCAGGTACCGTCATATGCACGATGACGGGCTCACCACCGAGTGGTCCCGCCCCTTCCAGTACGGGCCATGACGACAAGTCGTCAGGTGCTTCGACAATGCGGGTCGCCTCGGACGCGCCAGCAGGAAGATGCCAGATCGCGGCCTCGTCGACACTTGCAGGGCGGTCGTTAGCGAGATTCCGCTCAAGGCCCCATGATGTGTCGCCGGTACTTCTGCGTTCTTGGTAGATAAGCCCCCCCATGCCGTCGTCGAAGACCCTGGCAACTGGGTGGTCTATGACCTGGGTGGTTGTCGCTCCGTCGTATGACACCACGGAGACCCCTTCGTCGGTGGAGACCAGATAGCCGTCGAGGCTGATGTTGTCGCCGACAGGCGTGACTGTCTGTTCCCCAGTTTCGATGTCTTTGCCGTCAATTGCGCTCTGTTGTTCTTTCGATGGAGGATGAATGGTGATGTCGTCGGGGTTGAAGCCGTCCCAGCGATCTCCACTGAGATTTACGTTCCGATCGCCGAGTTGGGCCTCAGCGAGTGGGTTGCCACACGAGCACTGAACACGTGGTGTGCCGAATGCATCGACAAGAACCGCTGTGCCGGCTTCGAGAATCGACTGGAATCCGTATACGCCATCTGATCCATAGGCGTGGTTGGTGACAGCGGTGTCGCGACCGAGTAGCACCGGGGCATAGGAATCGATGGTTGACCCAATGGCACCACCTTCGATGTTCGTTGTCGCAGCCCAAGCGTTTGCCGTGTCCTGATCTTTGGTTATCAGTTCTTTCAACCGTGCTTTGTCACACACCGGAGTTGTTGCGCTTATGCCGTAGATGCCCGCTGTGTCTCCCGGTGTGGAGACGAGTTGAAGTCGCCCGGAACTGTTGGATGGCCTGGTTGTCGTGGTGGGCTCGGTTGAACTCGAACGGGCGAAGTTGCGCGCGGTTTTGATCTCCACGGCCGTCACCGAGTCGGT
>CAYQFM010000266.1:0-2388 GCA_964416735.1 uncultured Iamiaceae bacterium
CCCGGCGACCGTTCGGTCAGGAGCACTTGTTGCGCTGGTGTCCAACGGCTGCGCGAGGCAACTTGTGATCGAGTTGACCGACCGGGATGGAGTCGAGGACTTTGGTCCGCTGTCAGATGCAATGCAGAAGCTTCGTGGTCTGGGTGTGCGCTTTGCAGTCGACGATGCCGGTGCGGGTTTCGTGAGCCTGGGCCATCTCTCGTTGTTGCGCCCGGAAGTGATCAAGCTGGACCGCCAACTGGTGACCGGAATCCATGACGACCCAGGCAGACGTGCATTGGTGCGTGCACTCGTCGGATTCGCGACCGAGATGGGTGCCCGACTCGTTGCTCAAGGAATTGAAGAAGCAGCGGAACTGGAAGCTTTACGTTTGCTCGGTGTAACGGTGGGTCAGGGTTACTACTTCTCCCGCCCGATTCATCTGCCACTGTCGGATGTACTCGATTTTGAAGACGTGACCGAGGTTCTCTCAGGTGTGACCGGCCAGATGCTGTGAGCCCGTAGTGGTCGAGACACTCATAGGCGACTTCTTCTATCTGAGCATGGAGCCGTCTGCGGTGATGGAGGCTGACGGTACCTTTCTCAAGGTGAATCCAGCATGGGGGGAACTCGTCGGGCTACCGCCTGAGGCTATGGCCGGCACGTCGATTCTCGACTACTGCTGGCCTGAAGACGGCGCACTGGTCAACGACGCATTGCACAGGATCGAACGTGGTGAGTCGGTCACTGGAATCCGCTCCCGCTTCAAAGCGGCTGGAGAAACTCAGCGTTGGCTCGAGTGGATGGCGCAACCGGTACCCGGTGGCGAGCGCTTATTGGCGGTGTTCCGCGACGTCACGAAGATGCACAACACCGAGGTGAACCTGAGAATTGCTCGTGACGCTGCTGAGCGGGCCAGTCGGGCCAAGAGCGAGTTTCTATCCAGAATGAGTCACGAATTGCGGACACCGCTCAATTCGATCATTGGTTTCGGACAACTCCTGGAGATGGATGATCTGCCACCGGATCAGGCCGAACCGGTTGCTTTCATCCTGAAGTCCGGTCGGCACCTGCTGGATCTGATAAACGACGTTCTCGATATTTCCAGAATCGAGAGTGGCAACATGCGGATGTCGGTTGAGCCGGTGGTTCTGGCGGAACGCATCAGACTGGCGCTCGACCTCATCCGCCCAATTGCCGATGAGCGCAATATCCGCTTGTCGTGTGTGTGTCCACGGGAATCGCTTCTGGTATCTGCCGATCATCAACGACTGTTGCAGGTGCTGTTGAATCTGCTTTCGAATGCCGTCAAGTACTCATGTGCGGGTGATGAGGTTACGGTCGAGATCGAGACTTCTGGAGGGACGGTAACTATTGCGGTCATCGATACCGGCCCGGGAATCTCCGAATCCGACCAGGCAAAGTTGTTTGATCCATTCGAGCGACTAGGTGCCGAGGCTACCGAGATCGAAGGGACGGGAGTCGGTCTGCCCCTTTCGCGGGCGCTCAGCCAGGAAATGGGTGGTGCGTTGACGGTGTCATCCGAGCCGGGAGTTGGTTCGACTTTCTGTTTGGAACTTCGCCAAGCCGAGGCCGGTGATGGCGATGTTGGCGATGACAATGCCGACAATTCCGACAAACTCGTTCGTGGTCACGGTAATGACGTCGGCCACACCGGGCTGGTGCCGGTGAGTGAAGTGATGGTGCTCTGCATCGAAGACAACATTGCCAACATCGAACTCGTCGAGGCTGCGCTTCGAAAGTTGGAGGGGGTTCGGTTCCTGGCAGCAACACAAGGGCGCATAGGACTTGAAATGGCTGGTTCGGTCCGACCGGATCTGATTCTTCTCGACCTGCATTTGCCGGACATGTCCGGCGAAGAGGTACTGCGCAAGATCAGATCTGATTCAGATCTGAGCGACTGCCAAGTCGTTATATGCACGGCGGATGAGGCCGGAACTTCCGTGCCCGATCTGGAAGCAGAGGGAGCGGATGGAATTCTTTTCAAGCCGATCGAGTTGGCTGGATTGTTCGACTTTGTCGAGGCGGCCCGACCTGAAGTGTGAGGGCTTGCTGGTTTGATCATTCAGTCGTCGAGCCGAACCAGTCCGCTGGTATCGAATCGGATCACACACGGTGATCCGATGGCCGGAGGAGTCTGTGTTCCGCTCACTGTGGCTTCCAGTGTGATGGCTGGTACGGCGTCATTGACCGTGAGCTTCAACCTGGTGTGATTTCCAGCGAAGATGTGGCCGCTCACGATGGCTGAAACTTCGCCCGAGGTCGAGGGGTTGTGACTGTGTGAAAGTGAAATTGCTTCCGGTCGGATGACGAGTTTGGACGTTCCTTCGGGGCCTCCGAGAGGAGCGACAAAACCCCAAGGCGTCGTTGCAGTTCCTTCGGTGACGA
>CAYQFM010000267.1:0-2368 GCA_964416735.1 uncultured Iamiaceae bacterium
CGACCCGACGCTGGAAACCCCCGACCGGGATCTCGACGTCCATATGGATTCCGGTCTCTCGTTGTTGCCGCTCCCTGGCAACGATGTCGGTCTGCGCCTGAACCATCCGTCGCAGATACGACAGACCAGTTTCGATATCGACACATTCGGACCGCATCGCCCGGATCTCCTCGATGGGGCGCGAAGGCAGGTCATCGAGATACTTCGGATCAAGTTGTATTGGTTCGTCGGACATCTTCTGTTCCGGTCCCGACTCGAGGTCGCCCGTCAGCCTACCGCCGTGAACGGATTCGGAGAAGACATCCGTGACGCCTCAGAGGAGATAGCTCCAGAGCATCCACATCCAGATGGGCGCAACGAGCAACCAGGAGTCGAGTCGTCGTAGCGCCGGTACGGGAGCATCCGCCGCCGGAACCAACGCAGAAGCAACAAAGGGCCCTAGCGGTGCCAACGCCGTTGCCAGGCCACCGAAGACCCAAGCTGACCCTGTTTCGAAGGGCGCGAACTCGAACACGGAGATGGCAAATGTCAGCACCAGCACGGCGGCAATTCCAGCCACCGGCCCTTCCACTGGATTGTTGGCACCCGTTCCCACCAGATAATCGCCAACTTCGTATCCCGAAACCAACACCAGGAGCGTCACGAGTGCAGCAGCATCCGTGCGCGCAATGAGTACTGCCGCTCCTGCGGCCAGACCGACGAAAAAGCTGGAACGGACCAGCACGCCCGTCCGAACCACTACGGACGTGTTCCGATCGCTGTCGATCACGGACGCCACCAGTGACACGCCAACCACCAACAGGGCTGCCACGCCAGCGAGGCCGATCCCCAAAGTTGCACCCAGAGGAATGAGAGCAGCGCTGATTCCGGCAATCAACGGGTTCACTTTGTAACCAGTTCGTCGCCACGACGACGCCGTCTGGATCGCAGCCACCCCCGCTAGCGCACCAAAGAGAACCGCCACCGCAACCATGCCCACAGCGGCCGCCACGACAACCGCCACAAACCAGACAATCCCCATGCGCACTCTGGGACCTTCGGTCATATATCCCGCAACGAATCGCTGAATCCATGGGCTCTCGTTCGCTGACACAGTGATGACATCGGATCCGCGGGCCGATCCGCGGTCGGATCCGCGATTGGTCACCGCACCGGAATGGCCCGCTGCAGCGAAGTCTTCCGAGCGGTTACGCCGTCGCAAACGCCCGTCTCCCTCGAAGCGAAGTTCCACAAGTGGTCACCATTGAACGATCACCTCGGTCACTTCGATCACTTCAGCCCATTCCGCCCGAAACGGGTGGGAGTATCGCAATCTCATCATCGTCTGTCACCAAGTCGTCCAATTCAGCGGGTTCGCCGTTCAGCCACACGGCAGAGTTGGCGAGAACGCTAGCGAATGTCGGGCCGTAGCGACCACGAGCAGCCTCGAGGACCGCGGCAACCGTGTCGCCGGGCAGAGTGTCGGTCCCGGCGCCAGCTGCATCACGCGCCGAGGCGAACATCCTGACAAGGGCCACCGAGTCGCCAGCCTAGACGCCACGAACTCGCCTGAGGGTCATCACACCTATCATCGCTGTGATGACCAAAGGGCCGACATCGCGAGACTCAACATCGCGAGACTCAACATCGCGAGACTCAACATCGCGAGACTCAACATCGCGAGACTCAACATCGTGACCAGACTGCTGATGATCCGCCACGCCCAGTCGGAATGGAACGCCCAGGGGCGATGGCAGGGCCGTGCGGACCCACCGCTATCGGAATTGGGGAAGTCCCAGACACGTCAAGTGGTTGAACAACTAGGCCCGGTGGACATGATCGTTTCGTCGCCCCTCGAGCGGGCGAGACACACCGCTGAGATCATCGCTGAATCACTGGGCATCGGTCCGGTTCCAGTGGATGATGACCTGGCCGAGCGTGACGTTGGCGAGTGGTCCGGTCTCACCAACGCGGAGATTGAACGCGACTGGCCGGGTTACCTTGCTCAACGTCGGCGCCCACCCGGATACGAGTCTGACGAAGCGCTGCTGAAACGGACCCTCGCTGCCCTCGACCGCATCACCGCGTCATTCGACAGCGCGGACATTCTCGTCGTGTGTCATGGCGGCCTCATCTACACCCTCGAAGAGCACCACGGAGAAGCCTTCAAGCGAATACCAAATCTTGGCGCGCGGATGGTCATTCACCACGGTGACCGCACAGAATTGGGCGACCGCATGTCGCTCACCGATTGACGGCTCCCGACCGCAGCCAACCGAGCCAAGAGATTGCACAGCGCTTTCAAAATCCCGTGTCTCAGGTGTGTAGGGTGCCCCCGGGCCGCTAGCTCATCGGGTTAGAGCAGGGGACTTTTAATCCCAAGGTGCCG
>CAYQFM010000268.1:0-2357 GCA_964416735.1 uncultured Iamiaceae bacterium
TAACGCTCTGGGCATCGGTCTCGCATATGCCGACGGAATTGGCGGTGCGCGAGCTGGTGTAATCGAGACGACGTTCACCGAGGAGACCGAGACGGATCTCTTTGGGGAGCAGGTCGTGCTCTGCGGCGGAGCCACTTCCCTGGTCCAAATGGGTTTTGAAACCCTGGTAGATGCCGGCTACCAACCCGAGATCGCCTACTTCGAGTGCCTGCATGAGCTGAAACTGATCGTCGACCTGATGTACGAAGAAGGTATTGCGGGAATGCGTTATTCCATTTCCGACACGGCCGAGTACGGCGACCTAACCCGTGGTCCGCGGGTCATCGATGCCAGGGTGCGAGAGGAGATGCGGGTAATTCTCGACGAGATCCAGTCGGGCAAGTTCGCCGAGGAATGGATTGCCGAGAGCGACTCCGGACGTTCACGCTTCCACGAACTCGAAATCGCCGGTCGTGAACACCTGATCGAGAAGGTGGGCGCGGAACTTCGGGCGATGATGCCGTGGATAGGTCAGGGCAAAACCCGCGTCACCGATGCTTCCGGTGGCCAGGGCTGATATCGGAGAGGAAGTACGGATAGATGAGCGAAGAAAACGTGACCGGTGAACACCCGGCAAGGCTTGCAGGTCAGAAGTCGATGGCGGCCGTCAAAGCCGGCGATCGTGAAGCGTGGCTGGCACTGTTTGCCGAAGACGCCATCGTCGAAGATCCGATTGGTCCGTCGCCGATAGACCCCGAAGGCAAGGGCCATTCAGGCTTGGAGGCCATTGCGGCGTTCTACGACGCGATGATCGGCTCCAACTCGGTGGTGGTTGATGTTCGCGAGTCGTATGCGGCGGGGTCCGAGGTGGCAAACGTCGCAACCATCACCATCACATTTCCCGATGGGTCAAAAGCCGTGGTCGACGGCGTTATGACCTACCGGGTGAACGACGAGGGCAAGCTCGTTGCGCTTCGGGCTTACTGGGAGTTCGACAAGATGCGCCTCGAGGGTGGGATTGCCGAGCTCGCCGGGCAGTAATCGATAGCTTCCCGGGTGTGACTTGGCGGTGTGGTTTCAGCTGAGAAGCTTCCGTCGCTATCATGTGCAACAGGCGTCCCGTCTCGGAGCAGAGCCGCAAGCCGGTGAGCAACGCGATGGTGGAACAGGTCAGATCATGACTGTTGCGAGATGCCGCCTTTGAAAAGTTCCCTTCGATGCGTATGCGAAGGGATGCGGCGCAAGGAGCCGCTGCGCACATGAATGACGCCACCCGGGCCCTCGAGGCTGCCACTTGGGCAGCCGTGGAGGGTATCGCCACCGAAGAACAACTGGCGCTGCTCGATGCCGACCCATTGGGTTGGCGCACCGCGCTCGAACACTTGCTGGATGAGACCGAGGACAGCCTTGAATCGGTTCGAGGTCTGAGCGGGTCTGTACGCGACCAGGTCGTTGCCGACTTCGAGGATGAGCTCAGCCGCCTCGAGGCTGCGTACGAGTTGTTGATGGGGTCGGACGATCCTTTGACCGTTGTCGTCCCGGTTGCGGATCCACTTGGCGAAGTGAGGCTCCAGGCGTCTTGGGTGTCGGGCGAAGTCGTTCTGTGGGCCGCTGGCCCAATGACCGCACCCGCAAACAACGATCAGCTCGCAGATCTGATCGAGACGATCGGTGGACCCGCACTTGGCTGGAGCGTCCACGCCGGAGTGCAACTGCCGGGCAGTTCGAGAGCGGAGGCCGTTTCAATTCCGGTGCAAGATGCGCTGGGTTGGTTGGTTGCCGTGGGCGGCGGACTCGGTGCCCGCGAGGTGGGGTCGAGTGTTGTGTGGCTCGGTCGTGTAGCCCTCGCTGCGGTCCGGCTCGTGGCACGCGGCGGAGTGGTGCCCATGTTGAAGAGTTCTCGCACGTCGGGGGGTCGGATGCTCGACATGCGCGTCAAGTGGACCCCTGCGATTATCGATGAAGTTGAACTGGCCGAGTTGATGGCGTCCATGCCCGGACCTGTTACCGCCGTGGCGCGTGGCGAAGCACGCAATGTGACCCAGGACGTCCTTTCGAGTGTTGTCAATGCGATTGTCTCGGACGCTGCGAGCCGTCTCGAATTGCCGGCACCCCCACCGCAGGTGCGCAACAACTCGGAGGTGGCGGAGGCATTCGTGACACGCCTGGACGGTTCGTCGTTCGAGGCGCCCGTTGCCGCTGGGACAGAAGTGGCCCGACGCATCGAGCGGTGGGTCAAACCGGTAACAGGCACCGGTAGACCACGTCTGGTCATCACCCTCGAGCCGCCGGACTCGGGTGGTGCATGGTTCTTGTCGGTTCTTGCCCCGGGAGTCGAGGGTGGACTGTTGCCCATCGAGGTGGCACTTGCAGACTCA
>CAYQFM010000269.1:0-2352 GCA_964416735.1 uncultured Iamiaceae bacterium
TACACCGATGACGAGCACGGAGAAGTGACAGCTTCGTGGCGGCTCGTCGAGGTCCCACGTTGGCTAGAGGTGTTGGGTTACGACTGGGGATCCGAAGGGCCTCCAGTGCGGGAAGACTGAACCCGGAAGGTTCGAGAGCGGAAGGTTCGAGAACGCCTAGAACGCGTCAGGTGCAGGGTTCGAAGAGTCCGGTCTGACCAATTCGGCCTCGTAGTTGAACATCGCCCACGGCACACCAGGAATGTTGGTTATCCGTCATGGATCGGATCCCCGATGCGACAAGGGTGTCCTCGCTGGCGAGCACACCCTTGTCACTGTTCTTTGCCAGTTCTGTAAGTCGTGCGGCAACGTTTACGGCATCTCCGATGACCGTGTATTCGAAGCGTTCGGGCGTACCTATGTTTCCCGCCACGACATGACCGGTGGCGACGCCGACACCTACCCGTGGGGTGTCTTCGAGTTTGGCAACCTCGTCCGGAAGGCGTGCTGCTGCCCGCAATGCCCGCAGCGCGTGGTCGGGCTGCGTGGATGGTGCGCCGAAGATGCACAGGGCCGCATCGCCTTCGAACTTGTTGACCCAACCACCCTCGGACATAACCACCCGCACGACGATCTCAAAGAACGAGTTCAATTTTGAGACCACGCGCTCGGGGGTGTTGTTTTCGGCAAATGAGGTGAAACCCACCAGGTCAACGAAGACAATGCTCACCACACGGGATTCACCACCCAACTCGGGGTCGTGTTCGAGAGCCTGACGAGCGACTTCGGTGCCTACCTGGCGCCCGAACAGGTCTTGAATGTGTCGCCGTTCCCGAAGGCCTTCCACCATGGAGTTGAAACCAGCCTGGAGGCGGCCGATCTCCCCGATATGGTCCACTGGTAGCTGGGTGTTGAGCTTTCCGTCCTCCACCTCCGCCAGGGCCCTACGAACCTCATCGATCGGCTCGGCCACATTACGTGCGGCTGCTCGCATCACCAGCCCGCCCGCGATCATCGATATGACTGCGGCGATCCCAATCCTCGTACTCAGGTCGGCGAGCTGATTGGATGACAACGCAAGAGGTGTCATCCCAATTGCGACCATCGGAATAGCGGAACCCAGAGTCCAGGCGAGCATGATCCTCGGGAGCACTTCACGACGCCCCCTGGGTGGCGCTGTGTTCTCTAACGCCAGCGTGAAAACGGGTCTGAAATGGCGTTCGAGCAGCAGGTAGAGCAGGGAGCAGGTGACCAGTCCTGCCAATGCGATACCGGCGGTCAGCCAGACCTGGCCGAAGTTGAGCACGCCGAATATCACCGCCGCGCCCAGCCACGACACGAAAGCCGAAAATGTCTGCTGAAAGGGCTGGCTGAGCGAGTTGACTCGTTCTTCGTTCGTTGGTTCGCGCCCGTCACGAATCCAAGAGAGCGCGCGACGGAGCAGCAACATGTTCACGGGTACAGCAACGAAAATGAGGATGGCGAGGTAGGCGGCAAAGGCAACCAGGTTTAGGTCGAATTGCTCGGATCCATCTTCCGTATGGACCGGAAACAGGAAACGCAGGTACACAAAAATCAATGCAGCGCCTGCTCCGTTGGCGAGGAGTTGCATCAACAGGACACCGCGAACGGTCGTCAGCGCCTGGAGCGGTCGGGGGTACCGGGTGGGGTCCGGCAAGTCAGACACTGCGGCGATTCTACGTTCGTGGGAGACCCGCGTGGTCGAGATCCGGTGATTGTCGCTGTGTTTTTCACAGCAGCGTCCATATGCACGACCTGTGGTCGACATGTAATGATCCGGTTCGCAAGGATCTCAGTTGTTCAGAGCCAGAATTCCCGGAGGTGGGACCGTGCCGATCAATCCCGATGCCGTTGGTGCCAAAGGTGAACCCGCAAGCCACACGTGGGACGAGCGTGATGTGATGCTCTACGCGCTAGGCATCGGTGCCGGCACCGATGAGCTGCAGTTCACCACCGAGAACACCTCGGACACGACCCTGCGGGTACTTCCCACCATGGCTGTTGTGCTTGGTGGCGGTGGGTTTGGCCCAATGGAAGCCTTGGGCGATTTCAACCCGGCGATGCTGGTACACGGTGAGCAGTTGGTGGAGGTCTACGGCGAGATTCCCACCTCGGGAACCGTCAGTACCGTCGGTGAGATCGTTTCGATCTACGACAAGGGTAAGGGTGCGCTTGTTGCCATCGAGCTGACCTCGACACTGGAAGCTACCGGTAAGGACATCTTCAAGACGACCATGTCGGTATTCATCCGCGGCGAAGGCGGCTGGGGTGGTGACCGTGGTCCGTCGGGGCCGCGCAACGTGGCGCCCGAGCGCGATGCCGACCATGTGGTGACCTACCAGACCCGTGAGG
>CAYQFM010000270.1:0-2351 GCA_964416735.1 uncultured Iamiaceae bacterium
TTCGAATGTCTGCACTGCCCTTGCCAGGGCGACCAGCACGACATCGCCCGCTTCATCAGAAGGTGGCAGGGCAAGGCCTGAAGGTGTGTCAACCGGGTTGGCTGGATCAAATGGAACCGCAAACAGCGGCCCGGAATCGGTCAGGTCGGCGGGTTTGAACTGTGATAGGAGCTCGCGCCAGATACCTGGACCGACCGAATCCAGGTCGTAGCGACCGTCCCATGTTCCGAGAATCCGACATGCCTCGCTGATGTCGACCGTCGCGGCCGGAAGAGACGGCTGACCCTGGATGCTCGAATCCGAAACGTCGACCGTTGGGGTTCCGTCGCATCTGGTCACGACCTCTGAGAGCAACTGCCGTGCCGTCCAGCCGGAGTTTGCGAATGCTGCCTGGGCCAGTTCATCGAGCGAGAATCTGCCATCGCTCCCGGAAGGTCCGCTCGCTGACGAGTCACGCAGGAGCACAGCGTTCTGATGCGTACGGGGTGAAACCGGCTCTGCCTGACGTCCATGGAGAGGCGAATAGTCGCCCGCGAGCATGTGATCGGCATTTGACAACCAGAAGCTGTCATTGGCGTTGAAGACATAGTCGCTTCGTGTTGTCTGCGGCATTTTGGAGAACGGAACCAGGCCGGGACTGCGAGCACCTGCTTCGTCGATCCACTCGTTCGCGGAATTCGAGCCATCGAGGAGAACGACCCCCCGTTTGGCTGCCATGGAGACGAGAAGGTCACTTCCGATGGACTGTTCGTACGACGCGAGCGCTTCTGGACTCAGGTTCGGCGTTGCAGAGGTATCTGCGTACCAGGTCCTGCCGTCCGCCGCCGTGGCCACGGTATTGAACAGTGGAACCCCCGTGTGATCACTATGGGCATCGATGAAATCGTCGAGACTCCGTGCCCGGTCCATTCCCAGGTACTGGTCGAAGAACTCGGTATTGTCGATGTTCGCGTCGCGATAGGTCATGGTCCGGCTCTCCGACCAACCGACTCCTGGGAAATTGACGATCGGGCCATAGTGGCTGCGCCAGAGGGTCCGAGTCACGGGTGCTGTCGACCCGTCAGGCTGGAGCACGTCGATTCGTCTTTCCTCCGACTCCATCTTCCGTACGCCATCGTCGTACCGGTATGAGGTCGGGTCGCCTTCGACCAGTTCAAGTGTGTAGGCCGTGAATCGGTTGCCCGCCGACACGGTGTGGGTCCAGGCAACCGCCGTGTTGAAACCGATACCCACTCCAGGGAGGCCGGTCAACTGCGCACCGTAGACATTCATCTCACCGGGAATCTCGAGACCAACCTCCCAGAACCGCAATGGGCCCTCCCACGGGAAATGTGGATTGGCAAGCAGGAGACCGCCGCCGCTGTCGCTGCGCTCTGAGCCGATTGCCCAGCCGTTGGATGCAATCGGTGAATCAGAAGAGGACAGCGGTTGGCCGGACGCGAATAGATGAGTATCGGCTGCGGGGTCTGGTTCAGCCGCCAGGTCTGATTCCGTTGCCCATGCAGCCTCTGCTCCAGAAGCTCCAGCGTCGCCGGATGGTGGCTGGGCGTCGGCTATGTAGTCGAGGAGTTGGACGCCGCTGGCCAAGAGCATCACGGATCTCGAGTAGGTGTAGAGGTCCAGTTCGCTGATGGGGGTGACCCAGGGTTCCCCTTTGCACCAACCGTTGATCCCTCCGGTGCCAGCCTGCTCCAAGTGGCGGTTCCACCCCGCGACAAACCCGGCCATCATCTGGTGGACTTCATCGGACTGGGTCGGGTAGTCGGTTTCGGCTCGTGCTCGAATGCCGAGTGCCAGCCATCCGAAGTCGGAGTTGAGGTTGGCGTCAGCGTCTCCCGGCCCGAACCACCGAGAGCGGCTGCTGTTGACCTTGACGATCTCCTGTGCGAGATCACACGTGTGATCCTCTCCGCTCGCGTATCCCTGACCGAACGCCAGGTTTCCGAGGTCGGATGCAACTATGTGTGCCACACCGCCGGTGGTTCTGTGAATTGTCGCTTTGTAGGGGCCCGACTTGACGCCGTCTCGTGTTGCATTGTCAGACTGTCGCTTGGCATCGGTGCACGCTGTGGCGCCGATGAGCGTGACGACCAGGATCATGAGGAAGGTGCGGAGTCGAAGCGTCGGATTTCGGCGACTTGACTTGATGGTTGTCACGATCGGTCCTCCTGTGTCAATCGAACACGACTGTCCGTCCCGCATAGGTGATGACCCGGTGATCGAGGTGTGCTCTCACGGCCGTGGCCAGAACCAGTGATTCGAGGTCGCGGCCACGTCGGGCCATGGTCGCCGGCGTATCAGCGTGGGATACGCGGGTGACGTCCTGAGCGATTATCGGCCCCTGATCCAGG
>CAYQFM010000271.1:0-2335 GCA_964416735.1 uncultured Iamiaceae bacterium
GAACCTTCGATGCGGATCGTGGCCGACATCATCGAGTACACGGCACACAACATGCCCAAGTTCAACTCGATATCGATTTCCGGCTACCACATGCAAGAAGCCGGAGCCACGGCAGACCAAGAACTCGCCTTCACCATTGCCGATGGCCTCGAATACGTCCGCTCTGCAATCGCCAAGGGCCTGGACGTGGACGAGTTCGCCGGTCGTTTGAGCTTCTTCTTCGCCATCGGTATGAACTTCTTCATGGAGGTGGCGAAGCTCCGGGCGGCCCGCTTGCTCTGGCACCGCGTGATGTCACAGTTCGAACCGAAGAACCCACGCTCGATGATGTTGCGCACCCACTGTCAGACATCCGGCGTCTCACTGACCGAGCAGGACCCGTACAACAACGTGGTCCGGACCGCCGTGGAGGCAATGGCTGCGGTCCTGGGAGGAACGCAGAGCCTGCACACAAATGCTTTCGACGAAGCCCTCGGGCTGCCAACCGACACCAGCGCCCGCATCGCCCGCAACACCCAGTTGATCCTTGCAGAGGAGACCGGGATCACCGACGTGGTCGACCCACTGGGCGGGAGCTACTACATCGAAGCGCTGACCTCAGATCTGGCTGAGAAGGCTTGGGCGCTCATTCAGGAAGTTGAAGAACTCGGCGGAATGACCGCTGCGGTTGCATCGGGAATGCCCAAACTTCGAATTGAGGAGAGCGCGGCGCGCCGTCAGGCCCGAGTCGACCGGGGTGAAGAGGTGGTTGTCGGCGTCAACAAGTATCAACCGACCAATCCGGACCTCGTCGATGTTCTTGACATCGACAACACCAAGGTCCGCGAAGGTCAGATTGCACGACTCACCTCGGTTCGCCATACCCGGGACGCACAGGCGTGCAACGACGCCCTCGACGCACTCACCAACGGTGCCCGCGACGGCGGCAACCTGCTCGAGTTGGCCGTGGAGGCAGCGAGGGCACGCGCCACTCTCGGAGAAATCTCCGACGCCATGGAGGAGGTCTTCGGGCGTCACAGTGCCGAGATCCGTAGCATCTCGGGCGTGTACGGGATGCAGTACGAGGGTGACGAAGCTTTTGCCGAGTTGTTGGCTGAGGTCGACGCGTTCGCCAAACGTGAAGGCCGCCGACCCCGCCTGATGGTCGTCAAGATGGGTCAGGACGGCCACGACAGAGGCGCCAAAGTCATCGCAACGGCGTTCGCGGATATCGGCTTCGACGTCGACGTCGGCCCGCTGTTCCAGACTCCCGCAGAGGCAGCCCGGAGCGCTGTCGAACACGATGTCCATGTCGTCGGGGTATCCAGTCAGGCGGCCGGCCACAAGACGCTGGTTCCGCAACTCATCGAGGAGCTCCGCAGCGCTGGCGCTGACAATGTGGTGGTCGTCTGTGGTGGGGTCATCCCCCCTCAGGACTACGACTACCTGGAGCAGGCCGGAGTGTCTGCGGTGTTCGGTCCCGGTACGAACATCCCGGATGCCGCGCGCAAGGTCCTGCGGATAGTTACCGAACGCACGGAACCTTCCCGGGGATGACGTGTCCGACGATGAGGTGAACTCACTCGTCGAAGGGATCCGTGAAGGTGACCGACGAGCGCTCGCAAGAGCAATCACTCTCACGGAGTCGACCCGGGTGGATCATCATCGCATCGCCGAAAAAGTCCTGGGTTCATTGCTCACAGAGACCGGCAACGCGGTCCGAATTGGCATCAGCGGTTCACCGGGCGTGGGAAAATCCACATTCATCGAGGCGCTGGGGTTGCACATCGTCAACAGTGGCCACCGGTTGGCAGTCCTCGCGGTTGACCCTTCCAGCAGGCTGACGGGCGGTTCGATTCTGGGAGACAAGACCCGCATGGTCGAACTTTCACGACATCCCGACGCGTTCATCCGCCCGACCCCGGGAGGAGAGCAACTGGGAGGCGTGGCCAGGCGCACCCGCGAAGCGATGCTGCTGTGTGAGGCCGGCGGGTCCGATGTCGTGATGGTGGAGACCATCGGGGTGGGTCAGTCCGAGATCACCGTGGCTGAGATGGTCGACATGTTCATCCTCCTGGTCGCACCCGGCGGTGGAGACGACCTGCAGGGAATAAAGCGCGGAATCATGGAGCTTGCCGACCTGATTGTCGTGAACAAGGCGGACGGCGACCTCGAGGCGGCAGCCAGGCGGACAGCAGCCGATTACAGCCATGCGCTCAAGTTGATGCGGCCCACCCACGCAGCATGGACACCCGAGGTGCTGACCTGCTCGGCATTGGCTCACGATGGAATCGGGGCGGTCTGGGATGCGATCGAACGGTTCCACGACGCAGTGCGTGGGTCCGGAGAACTCGAG
>CAYQFM010000272.1:0-2292 GCA_964416735.1 uncultured Iamiaceae bacterium
GTCACACCGGAAGGAACGTGAGCTTGCGAAACGTATGGGTCGACGGCCTGCACGTCGGCTCCGAGACTCACCAGTTGGCGGGCAATGGGGGCCGATGGCGACTCACGGGCATCACCTGTGTTCCGCTTGTAGGAGAGGCCCAAGAGGACGATGCGCTGTCCCTTTATCGGCAGTTCACGTCGGTTCAATGCAACTGTCAGTCGTCGGATCACGTAATCCGGCATGTGGTCGTTTACATCGTTGGCCAACTCGACGAACCGGAAGGTCAGCCCAAGCGAACGCCGCACCTGCCAGGACAGATATGAAGGGTCGATTGGGAGGCAGTGACCGCCCACGCCCGGGCCAGGCGTGAACCGCATGTAACCGAATGGTTTGGTGGACGCCGCGTCGATGGCTTCCCAAACGTTGATGCCCAGGTCGTTTGCATACATGGCCAACTCGTTGACGAGCGCGATGTTCACGTGGCGGAACGTGTTTTCCAGCAGCTTTGTGAGTTCGGCTTCCTTGGGGCTCGAGACCGGTACCGTCTGGTCCACAATCTGGTCGTAGAAACCCTTGACGGCTGCCAGTGACGCCTCGTCGATGCCCGCAACGACCTTGGGCGTGTTCTCCAGGTGCCAAGTTGGATTGCCCGGATCGATGCGTTCGGGGCTGTAACCGAGGTGAAAATCTGTGCCGGCAACCAGGCCGGAGCCTTCCTCGAGGATCGGGCCGACCAGATCTTCGGTGGTGCCCGGGTACGTGGTCGACTCGAGGATTACGGTTGCGCCCTTCTTCAGGTGTCCAGCAAGCGAGCGGGCCGCAATCTCTATGTAGCTGAGGTCAGGATTGCCCTCACGCAACGGGGTCGGAACCGAGATGACCGTGATGTCGAAATCTGCGCAGTCGGCGGAGTCGGTTGTTGCCTTGTAGCGACCAGTGCCGAGAACTGCTCCGAGGCGTTCGTTGGTGATGTCCTCGACGGGGGACTCGCCAGCTTCGAGCATTTTGATCTTGGTGGTGTCAACGTCGAAACCCACAACGTCAAACCCCTGCTCGACCGCCCGGACCGCAAGGGGAAGGCCCACATAGCCTTGTCCCACAACGACAACCCGGGTCATGCGCCGATGTTTCTGCTCTGCATGTGGGCGATTCTAGTTGTGTGCGCATAGGCTCGAAGGCCGATGAGCACCAGGAAGCTGATCATTGCCGCACTGTTGACCGGGTTGCTGATTCTCGTGGCGTCCGCGGTCCTGTTGTTCACCTCGGTCTGATGACGTGGTCGGTCTGGTCTCCCGGATGAAGCTGTGTTGAGCGGGCACTACGACCTGGTGGTGGTTGGCGGGGGTCCCGCCGGTTACGCAGCGGCGCTGTATGGCTCATCGGCTGGCCTCAATGTGGCGATCGTCGAGCGGGACCGGTTGGGCGGCACCTGTCTGCACGCTGGATGCATTCCTGCCAAGGCGTTCCTCGAGGCGGCTTCGATATCTCGCACCGTGGCGGCGGCGCCCGGGTTCGGAGTGGACCCGGGTGGTCCGCCGAGCATCGACTTCCAGCGGGTGCAGGAGCGTAAGAACGCCGTTGTCGACACCTTGTTCGGCGGCCTTGTGAAATTGCTGAAGCATCGCAAGATCACTGTGGTCGCCGGAGTTGGCCGCCTCGGTGCCGATGGCGTGGTCATCGTGGGTGCTGACAGTTCCGACGACGTTGAGCCCCGAGACGTCGAGCTTCACGGTGACCATGTGGTCTTGGCGCCGGGTTCACGCCCGCGGAGCATTCCTGGCTTCGAGCCGGATGGCCAGCTCGTTGTCGACTCTGATGCAATAGTGGGCCTGTCGGAACTGCCAAGATCGGTTGCCGTTATCGGCGGTGGAGTCGTCGGATGCGAGTACGCCTCGATGTTTGGCGATCTGGGCGTTCAAGTGACAGTTCTTGAAGCAATGCCGTCGATTCTGCCCGGGTGCGATGACGACATAACCAGAACCGTGATCCGTTCATTCGGTGGTCGCAACATAGCGGTGCGCACCGGCGTCGAGGTGGTGGGTCACAGTCCCCATGGGTCCGGAACCACGGTCAAACTCGGCGATGGTGATGAACTCGATGTGGGTCTGGTTGTAGTTGCGGTGGGACGTCAACCGAATTCTGGCTCACTCGGCCTGACCGGCACCGGTGTGGAGATCGACGATCGTGGATTCATTGTCGTGGACGACCAATACCGGACAGGCCGCGATGACGTGTACGCCATCGGTGACGTCATAGCAACCCCCGCGTTGGCGCATGTGGCCTTTGCCGAGGGCATCTTTGTGGTGCGGG
>CAYQFM010000273.1:0-1337 GCA_964416735.1 uncultured Iamiaceae bacterium
CCACGAGCGCCGCATGCAGATTCGCTCGACTGCCCACCGTATCGTCACATGGACACAGGGTCCCGACCTGTTGGTGAGCGTGGATGGCGTCTCGCACCGGGTAACCCGTGACGACGTCGGCCTGGTCCGCTCGCCTGCACCAGCGGTGGTCGTAGCCGTTCCGGTCGTCGCCGGTGACAGGGTCAACGCGGGTGACGCCGTGGCCGTGGTCGAGACGATGAAGATCGAGACGGTTCTACGTGCCCCGTTCAGTGGACGGGTCCGTCAGATCCTCGTGGGCTCAAATGTCCAAGTCGACTCAGGCACCCCGCTCGTCGAACTCGAGCCCACCAGAGACCGCAACGGAATCACAGCCTCCGAGCGACTCGATTTCTCACCCTTCGTGAATGAGACACGGAAGACCGGCGCCGGATCACACAGCTCAGAGTGGGTCAATCCGTATCAACTCGCCGAATGGATGCTGCTCGGATTCGACGTCCCCGACGACGACATTGCGGAGATCGTGACAGGCCTTCGTATTGACGAGCGGGGTCCCGCAACCGACGACCCGGGTGGTCGTGATCCTCGGCGTGTGGAACTGTCCGTTCAGCGAAACCTCGACGCCCAGAACCGCATCCTGCGCCTCTTCTCCCATCTCCGGGCCCTTCGCCGGCCGCGGGACTTCGGCGACGATGACGACCACGGACGCGGAACAAACGAGTATCTGCACGAGTTCCTTCGTTCCTTCGACACCGAAGCCGAAGGCCTTCCTGCCCGGTATGTGGATGTACTCCAGCGCCTGATGAGCGACCACGGCATACCGGGCCTCGAGCGCACCCCCGAACTCGAAGATGCGATGTTCCGTGTCTACCGATCATTGCAGCGCGAGGAGCCCGGGCGCTCGATGGTGCTCGCCATCCTCACGCGTCGACTCGAACAGGCCGAATACCTCGTCGAGGCCACTGACCCGACATTTCGTGAACTGCTCGACCTGCTCATCGACACGACCCAGGTGCGCGATCCGGTGGTGGCTGATCTCGCCCGCCAGGTGCGCTACCGGTACTTCGATCAACCGCTTCTCGATGCCGCACGCCAGAACATCTACGCGGCGATCGAACCTCACATTTCCGCGCTCGGCGGACCATTGCCCGAGTTGGAGCGGGACCGACACATCGCTGCGCTCGTCAATTGCTCACAGCACCTCGCCGCCCTTCTGGGCGCACGAATCCCCAATGCGAACGACATTCACAAGGCAGCCCTCACCGAGGTGATGGCCCGTCGTTACTACCGCACGTGCGATCTCACTCCGTTCAACTCCGATCGCCTCAGTGTCGGGGCCCGCGGCGGACCGCAGGAGT
>CAYQFM010000273.1:1347-2282 GCA_964416735.1 uncultured Iamiaceae bacterium
CAGCGACTGAAATCGAACTACTGAGTTCCACCTACCGACGCGACAACGTTGTCCATCGCGTCGTGGTTGCATTCGTGGATCTGAGCGATATGGAGCGTGTGGCAGGCGCGATTGCGACACGCATCGATTCCCCGACCGAAACCGGACCGCCCGGCGGATCACCCAGCGGATCACCCGGTGGATCAGCAGGCGGGTCGGCAGGCAGCGAACAGGTCGAAGTCGACCTCTACGCACAGAACGTCGACGGACTGGCGCCGGAAGAGTTGGCCGACCAACTAGGTTCCTCCATTGCCGCGGCGCAGTTTCCGCCGTCAACAGCACGAATCACGGTGGTGGCGGCTCGCCAGTCCACGGTCAGCGGCACGTATCCGGTGGACTTCTTCACCTTCGAACCCGCCTCGTCTCGCGACGTTTCGTTAGAGGGCGCTTCTTCGGAGGGCGCTTCGTCTGAGGGCGCGCCGCCGGTGCGCATGGTCGAGAACCGAGCGCTGCGTGGCATGCATCCGATGCTCGCCGAGCGCCTCCACTTCTGGCGTCTGTCGAACTTCGCCCTCGAACGGCTCCCCGCCGCTGAAGAGGTGCATCTCTACCACGCGAAAGCCAAGGAGAATCCGAAAGACGAGCGGCTCTTTGCCCTCGCCGAGGTACGTGACCTCATGCCGGTGCATGATGCGACGGGCAAGGTGATCGCCCTTCCGGAACTCGAACTGGTTCTGTCCCGTGCCGTCGAGGGAATCAGACGTTTCCAAGCCTTGCGTCCGCCGACCAGGCGCCTGCAATGGAACCGGATTCTGCTCAACGTCTGGCCACCGGTGGAACTCGAACCCGATGAGATACGCGACGTTGCAACCCGTGTCGCCAGAGGCATGGGCGGCCTGGGGATCGAGATGACGATGATGCACGGGCGCCTGCGTGACCCCTTTGACGGTGCGTTG
>CAYQFM010000274.1:0-2279 GCA_964416735.1 uncultured Iamiaceae bacterium
CTGGGGTAATGTACGCCGGCAAAAATTCGTGCCCAACCAACCCACAAAGCCAGACGTAAAGGGACAAGAAATTCTCGAAAAGTTATTATCGATCTCCCGTGACGGATTCGACGCGTTTGTCGCTCAAAAGGAACCGTTCTTGAATGCGTGGAAAGCCACGTTGCCAAAAGCACGATAATGAGAACCCATCAAGGCTGTTCAGGAACGCCTGACATCTGATCTTCGTGGATCTCCTGGCCAGTTCAGTCAGTCCTCATGAGCATGGTTTTCGATCATGCCCCAGCAGCACCGTCCGGGCTACACCAGTGAACGTCCATTCGAGCCATTCGGAGGTTTCCAAGAAACAACGCCCTGACCAGCACGTTTGTCCTGCTCAAACCTCGTTGTGGGGTGGTCGGGATTGCAGCTGATTTCCCGGCGTGACCGTTGAGAGCCGTCGCAGGAGTAGCACGACCACGTCTTCGAAGAGCAGTTTTGGTTATCGTTACAGTTTCAGTCTTGGTAGGATGACGGCGTGGGGGCAAGAGAGATTTACCCGAGCGCACCTATTGTTCTGATGGCGATCGAGGTGCGACACCCGCTGTGCGAACCGCTCGATCGCAAGCAGGTCGCAGATGTGTCAGCACGGATCAGACACCTGCTACCTCTGCCAAGCGAGATGACGGGGGCCTCTGTCACCGTGCAGGCAGCGCCGGAGGATCCGCCCACACAGCAGCAGATCACCAGCAACTTCCCAAGGTGGACGAGCCGCGATAGGCGAACGGCACTGTCGATCCACCCCGACAGCCTCGTGATCGAGACCACCGACTACGGCAGCTACGACAGGATGCGTGAGTTGCTCGACGTCGTACTCCAGACCCGAGTGGCCGTTGCGGCCCCGGCCGGTGTCGAGCGGATCGGGCTCCGATACATCGACGAGATCAGGGTGCCCGCTGGGAACAGTGACAGCGCGCCCGCATGGGAACAGTGGGTGGATGCTTCGCTGCTCGGACCCGCACACATCGGTACGGAACTGAGCCTCGTTCCGGTGGTCAACCAGGGGATTTTTGTCTTCTCCGGTGGCAACGATCATGCCGTCGTGCTGAGGTACGGCGCGCAGAGCGACTACACCGTGCAGTCGACTCCTGACCTGCGCCGTCCGTTGCCTCCTCCGGGGCCACTGTTCAAGCTGGACATTGACAGCTATTGGCAATCAGCCGACGAGGTGCCCGAGTTCGACGCAGAATTCATTCTGCAACAGGCAGACGCGCTTCATAGCCCAGTTCGTGGGGTCTTCGAGAGTGTGATCACAAATCGACTACGTGAGGAAGTGTTGCGAAATGGCTGACTCTTCGGTGCAGAACGCGGCGGTTGCGTCGGCGCTGGGATCGCGCGCCACCGCTGGTGACGCCACATTCACCAGGGATCTGACGGAGACGAGATTCACACCTACCCGCTTGACGACGGAAGTTGGCGGAATCCGAAGCGTGACCCGTGCGCTTCACGACGACGTAGACGACCTCCACAAGCGCACTCACGAGGACGAGTGGCGCACGGCGGCAGCCGAGCGCGGCAAGGCCAGCGTGATGTCGATGCTCACGGAGTTGGGTGATCTCGGTTTCACCTGGCGCGACATCGCGCGAATGGTCGGCGTGAGCGTGCCCGCAATGCAGAAGTGGCGAAAGGGAGCGAAGGCGTCGGGTGACAGTCGCATTCGGGTTGCGAGCCTCCTCGCGGCATGCGACCTGATCCAGAGCCACTACATGGTCGACGAGATCGCCTCCTGGTTCGAGATGCCACTCTTCCCGTCTGCTCCTGTTACGCCGATCACGCTCTACGCTGCGGATCGCGCAGACCTCGTGTTCGAGTTTGCGAGCGGCCACGTAGACCCCGAAGCGCTGCTGTCGGAGTTCGACCCCGACTGGCGCGAGCGGTACCGATCAGACTTCGAAGTCTTCGACGCTGGCGACGGGCACCGCTCGATCCGCATGAAGAGCTGATCTTGAGCCACGGCCTCGAATCCCCGTACACCAACGGCGCTGACCTCGCCTGGCAGGTTCTCGTCGCGCGATGCGCCAGGCCCTGAAAGAACGAAACCAGACTTGAGAACGACTGACCTCACCAAAGGTCGCTCCGTGCTGTGGGCGGCGGCGGATGCGTTGCGTACGAACTCGAAGTTGGACACCGGTCCGTGCTGCAACCCTGAATCAATCGAGATCCGAGGTCCGCGGTAGTTCGGTGCGCTCCACGATCGAATCCGGTGGTGCCTTGTCGGCCAGGGGCACCGGAACCTTCGACGC
>CAYQFM010000275.1:0-2251 GCA_964416735.1 uncultured Iamiaceae bacterium
CCTCGGAGCGCACCGCAGATGTGCAGGCACGTCCACCGGTGCCGCCGCCCCAAAACATGACCGAGTTGCAGGACCTTTCCAAGAAGGACGACCTCGAAGACAAGAAGAAGTCGGATCCGTTCCGTCTGCCTGCGTGGCTCGTGTTGCTGCTCAAGATCATCTTCTACCCACTCATCGTGATTGCTTTGATCGTGGGCACGATCATGGGACTCAAACGTTGGCGTCGCACCCGACGCCGCACGCGTGGATCGCCGGTCGATCGAATATCGGGGGCCTGGGCCGAAATGCTCGACCAGCTTCGTGATCTTGGCGAACGTGTTCCAAAGAAGGGGACGAGGCTCGAGGTTGCCGCTGGTGTCCCGGGTGCGAGTTGGGATCAGGTCAATCAATTTGCAGCTGGAATCAACGCGGCGATGTTTGGCCCAGACGACCCAAGTGACGAGTCCGTGAAGTCGATCTGGGACTGGGTGGACCTCGAACAGGCCAAGTTGCTCGAAGCGCTCAACTCGAAGAGGCGATGGATGGTAAAGCTCAACCTCGCGTCCCTGAAGCCATGGCGATGACTTTGGAAGTGGCGTGAAATGGACCTGAAGCTAACGGTTCGTCGCCCCGGTGGCGTTGACGCCACAGACGTTGTTGTCACCTGCGATGCAACGGCGTCGGCATCCGCGGTAGCGCGGGCAATCGCAGAGCGCGATCCCGGTAGGACGTTTACGGGCGATCCGTCGACATACACGATAAGAGTCGACGGTCCGGGTTCGCCGCGGGTACTGCGCCAAGACTTACATCTCTCGGAGTCCGGCATTCGATCGGGCGACTTCATTTCACTGGTGCCCTCATCGGGCCGATATGGCGATGGGTCTGATGGGCGATCGGTTGTTGCGAGCCTGCTGGTCGAGTCTGGCCCAAACGCTGGGAAGCGGTTCAATCTTTCCACTGGGAGTGCGCTTATCGGTCGTGACTCGACGGCGGAAGTTCAACTCACTGATCCACTCGTGTCCAAGCGACACGCGCGACTTCACGTTGGTGACTCAATAGAACTCTTTGACATGGGTTCGGTCAACGGGGTTGAGGTCGATGGCCTTCCCACATCTCGAACAAGCCTGCGTGCCGGCAATCGAGTCAGCGTTGGTAACACCGTGCTACTCGTCGAGCATCACCGGCCTTCTGGTGAAACCGGCCCGCAGGGTGAAGTGGCTTTCAATCGCTCGCCTTACCTGAACCCGGTTTACGAGGGCGTAAGTATCGAGGCGCCGGAGGTGCCATCACCCTCCGAGAAACAACCGTTCCCGCTGTTCATGATGCTGACCATGGTGCTCATGGTCGGAGTTATGGCTATCGGCATGCGCTCACAGAGCGGCGGTAGTCAAAAGTTCATGCTGGTCTTCTATCTGATGATGCCGCTCATGATTCTCGGCACGTGGCTCCCCGCTCGCAGGCAGGCGAAGAAGCAAGCCGAAGAGGCCATCGCGAATTTTCACGAGGCACTCGACCACATGGTGCAACGCATGGACTCGGATCGTGCAGATGAGGTGGCGATGCGTCGCCGTGAGCACGTATCGGTAAATGAAGTGGTTCAAGCCGCGGGTGGTCGAGCGAATCTTTTGTGGGCTATGCGCCCTGATCGTCACGGGTACCTTGAACTTCGACTGGGTCTGGGCGCTTTGCCAACCCGTTCTGAAGTCGAGATGTCCCGGATGCAAAACGCAATCCCGGAACTATTCGACGAGTTGGTCGCCGCGGTTCAACTGCGATCCAAGGTTTCACCAGTACCGGTCGTTGCTCCGCTGGTGTTGATCGGCGCGCTGGGTGTCGCCGGCACGCGAAATGATGCGCTCGGTGCTGCCCGCGGCCTAGTGGCTCAAGTCGCAGGTCTGCACAGTCCTGCTGAGGTGCTGATCGCCGCTGTTGTGCCAAGTGACTCTGCTGCTGAGTGGGATTGGCTGAAGTGGCTTCCCCACACCACTTCTTCAGAGAACCCCTTGGAATGCGATCTGTTGGCGTCGGGGCCGGTTGGCTGCGGCCATCTCGTCTCCGAACTCAACGGTCTTATCGACACACGCCTACATGCTGAAACCGAGTCTGATGGTTCGATCTATCCTGGGGCGTCGATCGTCGTGTTGATCGACGATGACGCGCCAGTCGATCGCCCGGCGTTGGTGTCCCTGGCCGAGCGTGGCAGCGCGGCGGGCGTTTACGTTATTTGGGTCGCGGACACGATGCTCAAGCTGCCCGCAGCGTGCGAGATCTT
>CAYQFM010000276.1:0-1279 GCA_964416735.1 uncultured Iamiaceae bacterium
GCCACGGATGGCGGCGCGCTTCCCGCGCCAGAACAGCGGGACGAGATTCTCCTCACGCCGGGCGAGCGCATCGAGGTGATGGTCCGAGGCGAGAGGCCCGAAGGAGAATACCGGTTGCTGAGCCTTCCTGACAACCGGGGTGGAATGGGAATGGGCATGATGGGCGGCATGGGCGGCACGACGTCCCGCACGATCGTGCTCGCCACGGTTGTCTATGGAGGCCAAGCCGGACGCACATGGAGCCTGCCCCAGCAGCTCGTCCGAGTCGATCCTCTTCCCGCTCCATCCGTGCGCCGCAGTTTCCTCCTCGGTCAAGGAATGGGGATGGGGATGATGGGCGGCGGTGGCATGACGTTCACGATCAACGGGAGAACGTTCAATGCGAACAGGGTCGACACTCTGGTGGCCTTGGGCTCTGTCGAGGAGTGGGAGTTCATCAACCCGACGATGATGGATCACCCCATGCACATTCACACGAATCCATTTCAGGTGCTCGGCTCGGACGGTTCGCCGATTCAGGCATGGAAGGATGTCGTCCTGGTCCGTGCAAACTCTCGAATTCGAGTTCGGACTGCATTTCGCGACTACACGGGCAAGGCCATGTACCACTGCCATATCCTTGACCATGAGGACCTCGGGATGATGGGAGTGCTGGAGATCCAAGGCTGATGGGCGTCGGCGAGTCAGTTCTGGTTCCTCGCAAACAATGGGCGGCCCGCCTCGATGTCCGCTGTACGGACCACGAGTGAGCCTCCGTCGATTCTGACCTGGACCGGAACGGGCGTGCAGTCCTTCTCTTTGGGAAGAGTCCCGCCTTCCTCGAGGATCGGCATCGGCTCACCGCAGTGACCGCAGACGAGCTGCCCATCTGATACACGGCTCCGGCGGCTCGCCTTGTCACAACGCCGGCAGGCAGCAAATGTGACTACCATGCGGCCGTGATCATGTCGCTTGACGAAGATGCGAACCGGCCCGCCTTCGTGGTACTCAATTCGGAATATCCTCGCCTTTCCAGTGCCGAGCTCCGCCACGGGAACGCGGAGGTCCTCCCCGGAGCGCACAGCGATCTCACTGGGCGGGACGGTTTTGAACTGGACTAGCCACCATCCCAGTCCAAAGACTGCCAGTAGGACCGCGGCGAGAAAGTAGAGGGATCGCCGCTCCGCAGGGGTCAGTCGTAGGTCCTTGTTTCGCTTCATGCTCCTCTCACTTCCTCTTTTAAGGACTCGGCGGCCACCGCGATCTACACAGGCGACCGGCCCTCATGTGTGCGCTTGGC
>CAYQFM010000276.1:1289-2249 GCA_964416735.1 uncultured Iamiaceae bacterium
GCGGAATGAGCTCCAATCGAGACCAGAGCCTCGTTGATGCGCCTCAATGTACGGTGAACAGGTATGGATATGGCTGGGGTGACGCCGGCCGCACGAAGAGCCTGTGGTGCCAGGATGCGCACATGGGTCTCCGGTCCGTGCTCGGAGAGGACCACGTGCAAGGGAAGGAAGATTGCGGCGGCGCCGTCTGCAACGAACGCCTCCAGGAGCTGGTACGGGCAACCCACACCGAGCACTGAGGACTTCGGCAATCTCACTCCGGCTGAACGACAGATGCAACTGGCCACGTCGAAGTCGAACGCGACCTGCAGTCCTTGCTCCTTCAACGTTGTCAGGATCCGCCTCCGAGCCTGGTCGTAGGGTTGATGCAAGACCAGGGTGTAACTGCATTCGAGGTTCATTGGCGTCCCTGGACTTCCTCATGCAATCCAGCCGCCAGGCCAGAAATCAGCGTGTTCCCACGTGATTCTGGAGATTCTCGGGCACCTGGTGTGCAGAATTGGCCAGCGGTGGAGATAGCGTGGAGGGACCTGCGAGACGCCGTGAGGCGGGGCGATGAGCCCCGCCTCACGGCAGTTCAGTCTGGTTGAATGTGGATGGCCGGATTGGAATCCGGTTTACGGTTGATTGATTTTGACGCTGAACTTGAGGCCACCGGTCGGAGTAAATGCGTACAGGGTCTTCTGGCCGCTGGCGACGGCGTCCTTGTCATCGGCTCCCATCTCGAAGCCCGTTACGTAGACTGTGTAGGTGGCGGCCTCCTCCGTGACCTTCGGAGCGGAGAGAACGTTGGAGTCCAATTCGATCGTGCTCGTGATGCTTGCCGTGGTGGGGTAGGCGGTCACGATGATCAATCGGGACTTGCCGGTCGAGGCTGTCGATGTCCCAGGGTTCATCATGCCGCCGCCGTACTGGCCCTGGCCGCTCATCACGAAATTAGAAGCGGTCATGAAGATCTTG
>CAYQFM010000277.1:0-1063 GCA_964416735.1 uncultured Iamiaceae bacterium
GGTGTTGGCACCTTCACGGACCAGACGGGTGACATCGAACTCGTTGGGCAGGTACGAGTCCTTTCCCATCCCCACCGCCACGCCGTTCACATATACGTGCAGGACCCCCTGCGCACCACCCACATGGAGGACCGTCCGTCTTCCGATCCATTCCCCGGGAATCGACACTGCCGCCCGGTACAGCCCGGTCGGGTTTGCCCCGGACGACTTCTCGTCGGTCGTGCCGGCCACGTCCGACCACGTTCCAGGAACCACCATCGGGGTCCATTCACCCGACGAGGGATCGAGATCTGGTTCGGCAAACCGTGCTGGGGCCCTATCCGGGCCATCCACGAGGGTGAACCACCAACGACCATTCAGACTGCGCCGCCATGGTGATGCCCCAACGTCACCAGCCCTGGCGCTCGCTCTATCAGGAAAGGCCACGAACTGTGTACGCATCGGCAAGCGCCCGATGCCCGTGAACTCCGGCATGGCCCACATCGACGCGCCATCGAGACTGAACCCGTGCATGATCGAACACTACGACAGGCCGACGCCAGCCTCAGAGGTCCAGTCGTATCAGGTCATCCAGGGTCTCGCGTCGCACCACCAAACGAGCTTTGCCGTCACGCACGAACACGACGGCGGGCCGGGGAACCTTGTTGTAGTTGGACCCCATCGAATAGCCGTATGCCCCGGTTACCGGCGTGCACAGGACATCGCCCACCACCAGGTCCGCCGGAACCGTGGCGTCTATCACCAACTTGTCACCAGACTCACAGTGCTTGCCCACAACGGTAACCACCCGGGATCGATCTGCTTCGACCTCACGAGGCAAGAATGCCTCGTAACCACTTCCGTAGAGAACTGGCCGGGGATTGTCGCTCATCCCACCGTCCACGGCCACGTACTCGCGAATTCCCGGAATGTTCTTCACGGTGCCAACCGTGTAGAGAGTTACGCCGGCAGCCGCAGCTATTGCCCGGCCGGGCTCGACACTGACGGTCATTGTGAGTCCACTTGTCTCACACGCCCGGTGGATGGCCTCTGCCCAGCTGGTGATGGTCGGGGTCGACTCACC
>CAYQFM010000277.1:1073-2240 GCA_964416735.1 uncultured Iamiaceae bacterium
ACATAGGCGACGCCCAAACCACCGCCTATGGACAATTCCGGCAGATCGGAGTGGGCGTGCAGGAGTTCCGCCATGGCGTCGATTGCGAGGGCGAAGGAGTCCGTATCGAACACCTGGCTTCCGATGTGCGCATGCAGGCCCATCAGTTCGAATGCATCGGACGCACCGACGAGTTCGATGGCATATTGCGCTGCGCCGGTTGAAACCGTAAAACCGAACTTCGAGTCGTCCTGTCCGGTCTGGACGAACTCGTGCGTGTGCGCCTCCACCCCCGGGGTGACTCGGAGCAGCACATGCGGCCGCGGCAAACCCTGCGCCACGAGAGCCTCGATCCGATCGATCTCATCGAACGAGTCGACGACAATTCGACCTATCCCCTCGGTCATCGCCAGGGTCAGTTCGTCGAGGGACTTGTTGTTGCCGTGGAGTACCAACCGGTCCGCAGGCACGCCAGCCGCGCGTGCAACGCGGTACTCGCCCCCCGTCGAAACATCGAGGTACAGCCCTTCCTCGTGGACCAACCGCGCCATCGCCTTGCATGAAAACGCCTTGGTGGCATAGCTGACCATCGGGCCGAACGCTGCGAGAGCCTCCCGGCACCTGGCCCGGAGGTGTTCTTCGTCATACACGAACAAGGGGGTGCCGAACTCGGCTGCCAGATCCAGAACATCGCAACCGGCAATCTTCAGGTGTCCATCGGACCCGACCGACGCGTTGTCAGGCAACAAACTGAACGGAATAGCGCTCACATTGACTCCGGCGCGCTAACACCCAACAGCTCAAGGCCTATTGCAAGACCCGTCTCCGCTGCTTCGACAAGCCACAGGCGGGCCTGGGTCAATTCAGGCGAAATGCCCTCCCCCATCACCCAGCAGTCGTGATAGAAGCCGTGGAACGTGCCCGCCAACTCACGGACCCACGAAGTGATGCGATGCGGTGCGCGGTCTCTGGCCGCAATCAGAACCACCTCGGGAAGCTCGGACAACGAACGTAGGACCGCCAGTTCACGTTCATCGATCAGATATGAGAGGTCAACGACGTCGAGCGGCTCACGTTCGACTTCACGCTCGGCAGCGACACGCTTGATCGAGCGGATGCGGGCATATGCCATTTGGACGTAATAGACCGGGTTGTCCATGGCCTTGCTCTTGACCACGTCGTAATCGA
>CAYQFM010000278.1:0-2214 GCA_964416735.1 uncultured Iamiaceae bacterium
ACGGGGTTAGCGGGGTAGAAGGTGCCGGCAACCGCTGGTCGACGGACCGTGGGCATCTTTCTGATCTTCGTATTCTTTATGTTCTTAATTTGTGCAAAATTCCGTCGAGCATCACGGGAAGGCGTCGGGTACCCCATTCGCCCGGAGGTCCGTCGAACACCCCGCCCACGCGGCTGCCACACCCACGGCACCGACCGTCGCCTGTGAGCTTCCACCCGGTGATCTCATACCGGTCCCGTTCGATGACAGAGGCACCACAGCTAGGACAGTAAGAGGTTGAGCCTTCCCGGTCGCGGACGTTTCCCGTGTAGACGTGTGTCAGTCCATTGTCCATAGCGATGCGTCTGGCCCGAGTGAGAGTCTCTTTGGGTGTGGGCGCAATGTCACGCATCTTGAAATCGGGATGGAATGCGGTGAAATGGAGCGGAACCTCAGGGCCGAGTTCGGCCACGATCCACCGGGTCATTCGATCGAGTTCGTCGTTGCTGTCGTTGCGACCCGGAATAAGCAGCGTCGTGATCTCCAACCAGGCGTCGGTCTCATGGCGTATGTGGGTGAGGGTGTCGAGGACGGGCTGCAACTCGCCCATGGCCACGTGGCGGTAGAAGTCGTCGGTGAAGCCCTTCAGGTCGATGTTCGCGGCGTCCATGACTCCGAACAGTTCCCGGCGTGGGCCGTCACAGATGTATCCCGCCGATACGGCAACCGTGCGCACACCGACCGCGTGGCAGGCCTCGGCAACGTCAATCGCGTATTCGAGGAATATCACCGGGTCGTTGTATGTGAACGCAACACTCGATGCCCCCAGTTTCAGAGCCTCGCGTGCGATCGTCTCGGGTTGGGCGGAATCGCACAGGCTGTCGATTTCCTTGGACTTCGAGATGTCCCAGTTCTGGCAGAAACGGCAAGCGAGGTTGCAGCCCGCCGTGCCGAACGACAGCACCGATGTTCCCGGCAGAAAGTGGTTGAGCGGCTTCTTCTCTATGGGGTCCACGCAGAAACCGCTCGACCGACCGTAAGTCGTGAGCACGATCTGATTGTCGACCCGACCTCGCACAAAACACGATCCCCGCTGGCCTTCATGGAGCTTGCAGGCCCGTGGACAGACGTCGCACTGAATCCGTCCATCATCAAGGTGATGCCACCAAGTGGTGGGGATGGTGAAAGGATCGTCGAGTGAAACGTCAGCGCTCATTGTCTTTATCAGGATAGGAACCTGTTACCGCAATTCATCCGTGGCAGACTTCCCGGCTGGTGGCTCACTAGGAGTTCGAATGAAGGTTCTCGGTATCGATATCGGCGGTTCGGGCATCAAGGGCGCGGTCGTCGATGTGGACAAGGGCGTTCTCAAGACAGACAGGCTGCGCTTGGCGACCCCCAAGGACCCTGGTCGCAAGGCGGTAACTGATGTCGTCAAGACGATCGTGGAACACTTCGAGTGGGATGGTCCGGTGGGATGCACATTCCCCGGGGTCATCAAGAAGGGCGTCGTCTACTCCGCGGCCAATTTGAAGTCGACGTGGGTTGGGCAGGACGCGGCGGATATGTTTGCTCAGGCCACCGGTTGCCATGTCGAGGTGATCAATGACGCAGATGCGGCAGGCATTGCGGAGTGTCGCTTCGGAGCGGCAAGTGATCGCAAGGGGGTCGTTGTCCTGTTGACCCTGGGGACGGGAATCGGCTCTGCAATTCTGATCAACGGGGAACTCGTGCCAAATACCGAACTGGGTCACCTTGAGTTCAAGGGTGGTAAGGCTGAGGCGTACGCTGCCGAATCTGTCCGTGAAGCTCAGAATCTGTCGTGGCAGGAGTGGGGGCAGAGAGTCGGTTCCTACATGGGCTACCTCGAAACGTTGTTCTCTCCAGATTTCTTCATCATCGGTGGTGGAGTATCGAAGAAACTGGATCGTTACAGCGAGTTCCTCGGCATCAAGACCGATGTGACCGCGGCGCGCCTGCTGAACCTGGCCGGAATTGTGGGAGCGGCAATGGATGCCGAACGCGCCCACCAACTGCGCAAGGCCAAGAAAAAGTCGAAGCACTAGCACGACGCTCGAAATCGACGTCGCAAGTGACCTGACCAACAAGAGCAACCTGATCCACAACCACGCGGTGTTCACTCGAGACGGTCTTCCTTGTCACACCGCACTCTGTGGTGTCGCTGACCCCATATGCGTTCACCCGACGGCGTATCCCACCAGAACCACTGATCAG
>CAYQFM010000279.1:0-2208 GCA_964416735.1 uncultured Iamiaceae bacterium
GCACCAACGGTGTACCTGCTGATGCAAAGGCAGTGGTTGTGAACATCACAGGTGTACAACCGAGCTTTTCGACTTATCTCACAGCCTGGCCAACAGGCGAGAGTCGACCAACAGCGTCGAATCTCAATCTCAGTGCCAACACCGTCATTCCCAACCTCGCGGTGGTCAAGGTCGGTAGCGGCGGCAAGATCAGCATCTTCAACAACGCCGGTAATACAGACGTCGTTGTCGACATAGTGGGTTGGTATAAGTAGGCCGGCGTTAGCGGGTCAATTGGAAGCAATGCCTGCATGCATCCGCAACCGCTGGCTCCTCGAATTTGAGTGCGCTGGCAGGATGACCGGATCAGTCGCGAAAATTGGTGAATTGAAGAGGGATCCCGAGGTCGGTTTCTTTCAAGCCCGCGATGACGTCTTGGAGATCGTCACGCTTCTTGCCGGTGACGCGAACCTGATCGCCCTGGGTCTGTGACTGGATGCCCTTCAGCCCGAGGGCTTTGATCGCCTTGTTGACGTCTTTGGCCTTGTCCGATGAAATACCGGACTGCAGCGTGGCAACCTGGCGCACAGTGCCGCCCGCAGCGTCTTCGACCTTGCCGTAATCCAACACTTTGAGCGAGACCTTGCGCTTGACGAATTTTTCTTCGAGCACCTGGCGAAGAGCCGTTAGGCGGTCTTCGCTCGACGTTCGCATGGTGATTTCTGTATCACCGAGTTCGATCGACGAATTGGTCCCTTTGAAATCGAAGCGTGTTGCAACCTCGCGGGCTACCTGGTCCACAGCGTTCTTGACTTCTTGAAAGTCGATCTCGGATACGACGTCGAAGCTGGGCATACCGTCACCTGGTTCGAGTTTCGGAGATGAGCACGTTCGGCTCTTTTTCAGTTGGTGGGCCGGGGTGGATTCGAACCACCGTAGGCTAAGCCGACGGGTTTACAGCCCGTTCCCTTTGGCCACTCGGGCACCGACCCAGAACCACAGAACTTATACGCTCGCAAGGGGTAATCAGAAAAGCGACCAAATAACTGCTGGGTGAGCAACGTTGTCAGGGGTGGCCAACTACCTCGATATGCCGACGAGCGAGCGGATGCGGGCATAGGCGGATCGAAGAGGTTGGAGAAGGCGGACAGTTCGCGTGTTGCGCCAAGCATCGAGTTCACGCTGCAGCGCGTGCAGGCTTGTTGTCAGTTTGGCGTTCTCGGCTCTGACCCGGGTCAGTTCATCATCGAGTGCGGCCGAGTGCCGGTCGCGATCGGCGATCAACGCCTGATGATCAAGCCTGGAAACCTCGATCTCATACTGTGCGGCGGCAACCTGCCATTTGGCGTCTCGCGCGGCAAACGACAATGTGAAGCACTGCTCCAGGGCGTCGGCGCAGGCGTTGTGGGCAACTGAGGAATCCAGTTGCCTGAATGGAACTTCGTTCACGGCGACCGTATAGACGTTTACAAGATTTGCAGCGTGAGCCCGGGCGCCGTGATGGACACGTGTCAGACGAACCATCTCGTCGCCCAGAGCCATGTCGTATGACCTCAGGAGATGATCGAGCGGAATCACGGGTCGTTCACTAAACCGGGCAAATGCGTGGGTCTCGGCCTCGGCGTAGTTCTCGGCCGTGATGAAACCCCACAAGCCCCGGTCGTCGGCAATGAATGATGCCCGGCCCATGGACATGGCCTCGAGCAGTGTGCGCCCAACTGCGAAGACGAGGTCGGCTTTCATCATCTCGGGACCGGGATCGTCCGGACGGTTGTCCGCCTGCCCCAAAATCGTCAGGTCGATTCCTGCTGCCGAGCAGGCTCGCTCGATCTCGTCTTGTATCCACCCCGCGCGGTGCGAAACCAGGACGGCGGTGCGGGGGTTGGGTGGAAGTTGACGCCGCAGCGGATCGATGAACGGTGTGGTGACCGGTTGGGTCAACCGGAACACAGGCACTGATTGCCCGATCGAGCCGGCCCGCGCCCGCTTGTCCACTATGTCATTGAGTGTCACAAGAGCCTGTGGGTTGGCCGCAACCGGTGGGTCTTCGATGTCGAGCACAGATGAGTGGCAGACATAAACCATTGGTGTGGTCGGGAACCGACCCCGAACGCGCATAGCGGTTGATGCCTGCTGCGCATGAATGACATCGGGTGCCAAACCGGTGAGATCGTCCCGAACGTCAATACCGGCTTCACGCAACCGCTGTGCCATCGTGCCTAGTAGTGG
>CAYQFM010000280.1:0-2205 GCA_964416735.1 uncultured Iamiaceae bacterium
GTAGAGATCCGGCTGGGCCCCGGCGCGATCCGTGAGATTCAAACCCAGCTTCATCCCCCGGACACTCAGTGGAGCCAGCGCAGCGATTCCACGAGCCCACTCGAATGCATCGTCGAGATCCCCGATCCGCTGCACCAAGCCCCACGAGAAGGCCTGTTCTCCAGAAACCCGATCGGTGGTCAACAACATCAATCGCGCCGGACCCTGACCACACAGCGACACAACCCTCTGGATCGTCCACCAGTCGACCATCAGGCCGAGCTTTGCCGCCGGCACACCGAAGGTGGCATCGGGAGTTGCAATTCGCAGGTCGCAGGCAATGGCCAGCTGCGTTCCGGCGCCGAGTGCAAACCCGTCAATTGCAGCGATGGTCGGATAAGGGGCATTGCGAAACCCTTCCAACACCCGCTTCAACGTTGAGACAAACTCGTCATCTTCGACCCCGCTCAGATCTGCCCCTGAGCAGAAGTTCCCATCGGATCCTGTCAGCACCAGTGCAAGAACCCCGGCTTCTGAGGCCTGTTTCTGTGCACTGAGGAGGCCATCGAGAGCGTCGGGATCGAGGGCGCCTCGACGCTCCGGACGGTCGATGCGAACAAGGGCGGTTCGACCGGCTTCTTCGTAGTGAATCATGGCTCAACCATTCGAATTGAGATCAGCGGAGAGGTTCAGTCGCGACTGTTGTGCAAGGGGATTACCAAGTGCAATAATTCGCCACCCCGAGAACGGGTTGAGCCATTGATTCCCGCCGCAACCATGAGAGTATCCACCCACGCTCGATGCAGACGAGGAGCACGACATGAACCCGATCACGCGGTCTTTGGCAGGGGTTGCCCTTGTAGCTGGCTCGATTGTCGCAACGGCAACCGTTTCAGTACCGACCGGTGCCGCTGAAACGGCGCCCACTTTTGCCTATTCGACCGTTCGCTCAGAGGCCGGTTGCTACTTGGCCAAGATCGACTTGGCAACCGCGGCGATCGATGACCTTTCGGGTACTTTCGAAGGCCGCGCATGTGTCGGAGACCTCGCCGTCGCTCCCGATGGCACACCCTGGGGTATCGACTACCTCGAAGGTGCACCCGATGGGACACCAATCAGACTGGTCAAGTTCTCTCCGACAACGGGCAGCATCGAGCAAATCGTTCCGGTTACATTCAATCTTGGGGGCGACCATCAACTAGACGACGGTTCACTCGCCTTCATCGGTTCAACGGCCTACATATTTGCCTCGACCGACGAATGCACGCCTACAGGCACATGCCTGTACACGGTCGACACCGCAACCGGCGCTGCTACTTCGGTTGGTGACTCCGGTTTGTATTACAGCCGAATGTATGGCCTCGCCAATTGTGGTGGTCTCGTCACCTTCGCCGGAGTTGTCGAAGGTGACGTCAACTTCGCCACCGTCAACTCGACCACCGGCACCGCCACCGCAGGACCGGTCATCACCTACATTCCCGCTGGTTACGACTGTGCCGGTTCGTTCGGGTACACACTCGAGTACTCACGCGACGACCAGCAAGTGGGGATTTATCTCGCCCCATTCGATCGAACCACCGGACAAAAGACCGAAACCGGGGTCTACGTTGATGCTTTGGTGAGGTTACTGGCCCTCCCTCCGGCTCAGGTGCCCGACACAACCACGACCACCGCTCCGTCGACCACAACAACGTCTTCTACAACCGTTCCGCCGAGGAACCTCTCAAACACCATTCAGCCCCGCTTCGCCGGCTGACAAATTTCAATCTCCACGAAGACCCCAACACCATCCACCACCCGGACACAAACGTGCCCTACGGTGACCAACGGGCGGAGGCCATCATGACCCCTTTGGGCTATCCCATTCGGGGCGTTGTCGGATGTTCTGCTCCCAGGAGGGTTGCCGTGCGCGGCTGGATACGTGATCGTGACTCGAAGTCTCAGCTCCCAAAGGGCGCCGATGCGGCGCTCTGGTCGATTGTCGAAGCAGTCCCAGATCCGCGAAATCACATCGCACTCACCCGCGACCTCACGGGTGAGGTTCGCATTACCGACCTGGATCGGATTCAGGCCCAGATGGGCAGATGCCGACCTGCACGTTCATATCGTTCCGCCTAGGGCTCACCGACGGAGTCTCGGTTGCTGCTTCCGCCTGGATGTCGGCAATCAGATCGCTGGGGTTCAAGATCGTCACGGTTGCCGGTGAAGGTCCGGTCGACCGCCTGA
>CAYQFM010000281.1:0-2175 GCA_964416735.1 uncultured Iamiaceae bacterium
TTGCCCCCCGCCAGGTCGTGGGACTCCAGAACCAGCACCCGTCTTCCCGCAGCAGCCAGACATGCCGCCGACGTCAGGCCACCCGGACCCGACCACGATGACGTCCCACGATTCGCCCCGGTGGCCCATGATCTACCCCTCCGTCAGGTTTTCCTTCAGTGATTCCAACTGGTCGTCGCTGAGCCCCAGCCCGTCGGCGAAGTATCGCTCGATCGTTCCGAACTCGGACTGCATCTCCTCGACAGCTGCTTCCAGGTACGAGTCGTCGACCATGAACACGGGAGCGAGCGCATCGGCGTCACCACCGGCCTCGGCGAAGGCCGCCATGACGCCACCGAACAGTGCGGTCGTCTCGGCGTTGCTGGCCAGGAAGTGGTCCATCACGGCGCCCATCGGTACGCCCACCAGAAGATGCAGCGATGCGGCCGCCCAGCCGGTTCGGTCCTTGCCGGCGGTGCAGTGGAACAGAGCACGCTTGCCCGACGCAACCACCGTGAACAGTTGCGCGTACGACGACCTGGCACTATCAAGCGTCACCAGGTTGCGGTAGGTGGCTACGTAGTGTTCCTCGACCAGGCCGCTCATCAGCAGCTCGGATGCCCCCACCGGATCCTCGAAGGCGTCCTCGAGGCTCGCTGCGATTCGTTCTGCCGAATCGGCGAGCACGTCGAGCTGAACCTGCCGCACACCATCGGGTACCGAATCGGGAACGCGTTCCGACTCGTCATCAGAGCGCAGGTCGAACACCACGTCCAGGTCGAGTTCGGCGAGTTGCGCGAGGGTTTGGCTGCTGCTCGGACCCAGCTGTGCCGCCCGGTAGAGCACACCGGGTCGGACCCTTCCTCCACCCGCCAGGGGCAGGCCGCCCACGTCACGAAGGTTGTGGATCCTGGTCGCGCCCAGAAGGGTCTCGGAGTAGCGGTCCTCGCTCATGGTCGCCCGAGCCTAGCCAGCCCGAGCTCGCTCATGTTCGTATCCGGGTGAGAACGCCCGGTCAGAACGGGTCTTGTGAACGCGGGTTCCGGAGAAACCCTGCCAGAACCTCGACACCAGACATGACGATCGTGATACTGCATCATCGCGTCGAGATCTGTGATGTTATGATGCCTCCATGCGAACGACGGTGACCTTGGATCCTGATACCGAGCAGTTGATCCGGCGCAGAATGCGTGAACGGGGCATGTCGTTCAAGGAAGCGTTGAACGACGCGATACGGCGTGCCGACTCAGGCGCGGCTCGCGGGGAGTTCGTCACGGAGACAGCGTCTATGGGGGAATCGAGGGTCAACCTTGATCGGGCACTGCAAATTGCCGCCGATCTGGAGGATGACGAACTGCTGCGTCGGATGCGGGCAGGGTCGTGAAACTGGTCGATGCAAATGTGTTGCTCTACGCGGTGAACCGAGATGCGCAACACCACGAGACGTCACGGACCTGGCTTGATCGCTCTCTTTCCGGAGAGGCCACGGTGGCTTTCAGTTGGGTTGCGCTCCTGGCGTTCGTGCGATTGTCGACCAAGGCAGGATTGTTCCCTCGGCCACTGACTGTCGAGGGTGCACTGGATCGTGTCCACGCGTGGACCACGGCACCTTCGGCGGTGATCCTGGAACCGACCCCGGATCACGGCCTGGTCCTGGGGCGTCTGCTAGGCGGCATCGGAGTCGGAGGCAACCTGGTGAACGACGCCCATCTGGCAGCATTGGCGGTTGAACACCGCTGTGCTGTGGTGTCCTACGACAACGACTTCGCTCGCTTCGACGGTGTCGATTGGGAGATGCCAGCCGCCTAGAGCCTCTGGACCAGATGACCCCGCAGCAGTGGTCACATTCGCCGTCCTTGCCGTCATCCAGATCACCGTGGGTGTGGCAGCAGTTGCTCATCGCTCACGAGCACGGTTGCTGGGTGTTCTAGCTGCTCTGGTAAATGTTGCCGCTCTGGGCGGGTGGATCCTTGCGAAAACCAGCGGAATCGGATTCATAGCGGGGCTCGACAGTGCTGAACCAGTCCAACTCGCGGATGGGTCGGCTGCCGGACTCGCTCTCGTTGCTTCTGGCCTGTCGGTCCTCTCTGTTGCCGTACCTCGCTTGCGCAGGACGACGCTCAACCGGGAGTTTCTGGTCATTGGGGTGATCCCGGTTCTGGCCATCAGTTTCGTCTCGATGCTCGCAACCGGCTC
>CAYQFM010000282.1:0-2160 GCA_964416735.1 uncultured Iamiaceae bacterium
CACCCTTGGCGGGTCTGTTACATGACCCCCGATCGACTAGATCGTCTGGCAGAACAGGCAGGCCTGTCACTGGTCTCACGGGACGCTGACTGGTCGGGTGGGACCTTCAACCAGTCCAGCGCCAGCCACGTCTCGTTCTTCAGGCCCACCTGACCGACAACTCGTCGTCAGCCCTCATCCAAGCGCAGCCTTGTCCGAACGGAGCCCCTATCCGAACGGGGTCCTTATCCGAACTGGGTCCTTATCCGAACAACGGATTTGCCCATCGAGAAGCTGCCCACAGACACCCCGCCCACAGGGCCGCCGTGAGGCCCACGCACGCGCCGAGCGCCGGCCATACCGACCTGGTGCGTTTCTCAAGTTGAAACATCAGATAACCGGCAACAAAACCACCAACGAGCCCACCAACGTGTCCACCGATCGAAATTCCGGGTATCGCAAAGGTGATCACAAGGTTGATGATCAACAGCCCACCCAGGCCCGACTTCCACGGGTTGACCCCTCTCGTATGTTGTGCAGCCACTGCTGCCCCCATCAAGCCGAAAATGGCCCCTGAGGCTCCCACGGTCGGAGATGTGGGCGACATGAGAAGCACGCCGAAAGCGCCCGCCACGAGGCTCGTGGCGTACAGGGCCGCGAACTTCGCCCTTCCCTCGGCCGCCTCGATCTGAGATCCCAGAATCCACAGCACCGCCATGTTCATGGCCAAGTGGATCATTCCGGCATGCAGGAAGCCACCGGTGATGATCCTCCACCAATCACCGAAGGCAACACCGACGGGGGTGCGGCCGTCCATTGCAGCCCCCACCAACAGCCACCGGGTCGACAGGCCGCCGGTCGAATCCATCCCCCACAATGTTCCGGCCCGGCTCAACACCAAGTCGGCGACGAACACCAAGACGTTGATCGCTATCAACGCAATCGTGATGATCGGTTGCGCGTGCAGATCGCGGGCCGTGTACACCTTCTGCGACCCCGAGCGGGTGCAGTCCGGGCAGTGGAAACCAACCGACGCCTGAACCATGCAACTGGGGCAGATCGGACGACCGCAGCGCTGACATGACACTCCCGCACGACGGTCCGAATGGCGGTAACAGACGTGTGGTTGAGGAGTCGTCATCGACCGGTGAACTTGGCCTTTCCGGGTCCGTTCTCCAAGAAGCTGGCAAGGCCGATTCGTGCGTCTTCGGCATGGAAGGATTCCACAAACACCTCCTGCTCCAGATCGAGCCCACCGCTCAGGGTTATGTCCAGGCCCCTGTCGATTGCTCGCTTGGCAAGCGCCTGCGCTTTCACAGGCCCGGACGCGAACCCGGCAGCCATTTCAATTGCAGCGTCGAACACCTGGTCCGGCTCGACCACCCTGTCCACGAGGCCCATCGAAAGCGCTTCCTCAGCCCTGATCCGGCGGCCCGTGAGAACAAGATCCTTTGCACGTGCCGGACCCACCAGCCGTGAGAGACGCTGGGTACCGCCCGCTCCAGGGATGATGCCCAGGAGGATCTCGGGCTGACCCAGACGGGCCGACGTGGCTGCAATCCTGAAGTCGCACGTCAGCGCCAACTCACACCCTCCGCCCAGTGCAAAGCCGGAAATCGCGGCAATGGTCACTCGGGGCAGGTCCGCCAACCCGTCACAGGCTTGACGGAAAACCCGACCCAATTCCCATGCGCGGTCCGGTCCCGTGAACTCGGAGATGTCGGCACCTGCGGCGAACATCCTGTCGTTTCCCGTCACAACCACAGCACCGGGTAGATCATCGAGAAGATCCTCGGTGATCGTGATCAGGTCCAGCAGGACGGCACTCGAAAGCGCGTTCACCTTCGGATTGTCGATTCGTATGACGGCAACACCGTCTTCGCGTCGCTCGAGTTTCACCAGTTCGGTATCGGCCATGAGCGCTCACCGTAGTGCGCCAGGGAACTAAACATGGCAGTACATGGTTGAATTGGCAACGACTGGAACGGCCTCGACAGACAGGTTCGGGCCGACAAAGGGGGAATCAGTGATGATCAAGGAATTCAAGGAATTCATCGCGCGTGGAAACGTCATCGACCTTGCGGTTGCGGTGGTCATAGGTGCCGCATTCACGAACGTGGTGAACACGTTCTCGAACAACGTCCTTAGGCAGTTCCGCGCGGCTGTCGGGGGCGAAGCCGA
>CAYQFM010000283.1:0-2147 GCA_964416735.1 uncultured Iamiaceae bacterium
GCAGGAGCTCCCCAGGGCACGTTCGACACGGTGTTCTTCTCCACATCGGCGTCGGCAGCCGAACTCGGAGTGGCTCTGGGCGAAGAACTACAACGCCTCGGCTACTCCATCAGATCAATTTCGGACACCGACGGCATCGCCGACCGAGACGGCACGCAGCTCTACCTGACACTCCACCCTCGTGCGAGCAGAGCCAAGCTGGGTACCGAGCCTCGATTCCCTTCGATTCCGTCAGATGCCGTGGTTGTCGAGTTCTCTACCTGAAACTGTGTCAATCGGCCTTGGCGGGCAGGAGTCGCAGTCCCAACTCACGCAGATGGACCGGGTCGATATCGGTCGGTGCGCCGGTGAGCGGATCTGTTCCCGACTGCGTCTTGGGGAACGCAATGACCTCGCGGATGTTCTCTTCGCCCACCAACAGCGCCACGAGACGGTCAATCCCAAAGGCGAAGCCTGCGTGCGGCGGCGCTCCGAAGCGAAATGCGTCGAGCAGGAATCCAAACCGCTCCTGCGCTTCCGATTCCTCGATACCCAGTAGCGAGAAGATCTGCGACTGAATATCACCACGATGGATACGGACACTGCCGGAGCCCAGTTCCCAACCGTTGAGCACCAGGTCATAAGCCTGCGATCGAACTGCAAGCAGGTCCTGTTGCTCCCCAGATGTCAGAAGCTCGACGTCATCGGCGTGGGGCATCGTGAAGGGATGATGAGCGGGAATGGGGCGGCCATCGTCGGCGAGCGATTCGAACAGCGGGAAATCAACCACCCAGAGGAAATTGAGACCGCCCTCGTCCACCGGCGGACGACCCAAGCGCAAACGCAACAAACCCAGCACGTGGCGAACCTTCGGCCGCTCATCGGCAACCAACAAGAGAAGATCACCGACGTTGGCGCGCAGTTCAGACACCAGAGCGGCCAGTTCTGTTTCGCTCAGGAACTTGGCAACGGGTGAATTGAGCGACATGGCACCATCGACTTCTTCCACCCGCATCCAGACAAGACCTTTGGCTCCCCAGCGCTTCGCCTGATCCGTCAGGTCATCCAGCGCCGAGCGCGACATCTCACCGCCACCGTCGACCCTGATGCCCTTCACGCACGGTGCCTTGAAGGCGTTGAACTCCGTGTCGGCAAACACGGGGGTCAACTCCACCAACTCCATGGCGAAGCGGACGTCTGGCTTGTCCGAACCGAAGCGTTCCATGGCCTCATGCCATGTCATGTGCGCAATGCTTCCGGGGCGCTCACCACCCGCCGCTTCTACCGCGTCCCCAATTGCGCCATCGACGAACGCCATGATCTCGTCCTGCGTGACAAAACTCGCCTCCATATCAAGCTGCATGAACTCAAACTGGCGATCCGCCCGCAGGTCTTCGTCGCGCAGACAACGGGCAATCTGGTAATAGCGATCGATTCCACCGACCATGCAGAGTTGCTTGAAAAGCTGGGGGCTCTGAGGCAGTGCGTAGAACTCGCCGGGCGAGAGGCGGGACGGCACCACGAAGTCGCGCGCACCTTCCGGGGTGGACGCAATGAGCATCGGGGTCTCTATCTCCACAAAACCCTGCCGCTCCATAGCACCGCGCACCGCAGTGTTGATGCGGGCACGGAGCCGCAGGTTGCGCTGCATACGCTCGGTACGCAGGTCCACATACCGGTGCCGCAGGCGCACGGTTTCATCGGTGTCCACCCGCTCGTCGAGGCGGAATGGGGGCGGCTCTGCTTCGTTGAGGACCTCGATCGTGCAATCCCCCACCTCCACCTCACCGGTTGGGAGCGCGTCGTTGACGGTTCCGTCCGGGCGCTGACGCACGGTGCCGACAACACGGACCACGTACTCCGAGCGCACGTCCAATGCGCCGTCAACCACGCACTGAACGACCCCCGTGTGATCCCGCAGGTCCACGAACGCCAGGTGCTCACCGTGCTCGCGTCGGCGAGCCACCCAACCGCACAGCGCCACCCGGTTGCCGATATCGGAAGACCGCAACTCACCACAACGGTTGGTTCGGAAGCCCTCGTCAGCGCTATTCACTTGTCTGCCCTCTTCCTCGAGTTGTTGCGAAAATATGATCGATCAGTTCGTCACGGGACACACTTCGCTGTCCCTGGCCCTCACGCATGTCACGAACGGTCACGGTCCCACC
>CAYQFM010000284.1:0-2128 GCA_964416735.1 uncultured Iamiaceae bacterium
ACCGACCTCGGGTTATTGACGCTACGTTGCAACGCGCCCTGGAAACGGTCGGGGCAGTCGTGATCGAAGGGGCTCGCGCCAGCGGAAAGACGATGACGGCGCTCCATATTGCAGGCTCCTACGCCTTCATCGATGACGCCGAAGTGCAACAACTGATTGACATCGCGCCCCACACGCTCCTTAAAGGGGAAGCACCGCGACTTCTCGATGAATGGCAGGTCGCCCCTGATTTGTGGAATCTCGTGCGTCGCGCGGTTGATGCTTCCACGGCACCTGGTCGTTTTATTCTCACCGGTTCGGCAGTTCCCGCTGACGACACCACCCGTCACACCGGGGCTGGCCGCTTTCTGCGCCTCCGTCAACGGACAATGACCTGGTGGGAGAAGCTCGGCCCACCTGGCGGGGCCGTGAGCCTGTCGGACCTATTCGACGGTGAACGTCCCACAATCGACCTTGACGCTGCTCCCGAGTTGGACACCGTGATCGACAACTTGCTCCGGCCTGGCTTTCCCGCGATGACTTCGCTGTCCCACCCCGCGGCGGCAACCCGTCTCCGGAGCTACATAGACGACGTTGCACGTACCGATATCAACCGGCTCGCGTCGATCCGGCACGAGCCTGAGGTGATACGACAGCTCATCGTCGCCCTGGCCCGCTCGGTCGCGTCCGAAGTCACCTACACGACACTTGCAGCAGATGTCCGATCAGTAGCACCGGGCATCACCGAGGAAACGGTCAGCAACTACGTTGGGCTACTTCAACGCCTTTTCATTGTTGAACCCCAGTTTCCATGGACCCCGACTTTGCGCTCGCGGGCGCGGGTGCGCACATCGCCGAAGTTGCACCTGGTCGACCCAGCACTCGGCGCTGCTGCGCTTGGAGCGGGGGAGGCGGCTTTGCATCGTGATCTGGCCACGCTTGGCACGCTGTTTGAAAGCGCTGTTATCCATGACCTCACTGTTTTTGCCTCGGCACTCGATGGTGCGGTCCGCCATTACCGGGACTCCAATGGCAAAGAAGTTGACGCGATCATCACCCTCGCTGATGGACGTTGGGCAGCAGTCGAAGTCAAACTCGGTGGTCGACAAATCTCGGCTGGCGTCGCTTCGCTGCGAGCGGTCATCGATCAGATCGACACGGAGGTGATTGGCGAGCCATCGTTTCGACTCGTCGTAACGGGAACCGGACCAGTCGTGGTGACCGACGACGGCACAATCTCGTGTCCGCTCACCGCGCTCAGGCCCTGAAGTCGCTTCACGTCACTTCCGTTGTGCCCAATCAACGACGACAGCGATATCAGCCTCTCTGCAACATGCGCATGGTCAGGCGTCGGTGAGGATCAGGTCTCGCCGAGGCCGGAGACCGCCCACTGCCTGGATGACCCAGACCACAGCGGTAACAAAAGCGGTGACCCCAACGACCAGCGCAATAAGCTCAACCACGGGAACCTGGAGGTCGTAATAGCCAGCGGGAAGGTTGTAAAAGTCGGATGGAGTGGACGGGAAACTCGCCACCTCGTAATCCGGAGGTCGGTTCGACCACAACACTGCCAGGGTGGGAATTAGGCCAATGCACGCGCCGAGCAAGCCGGCGCCGAAAGTGAGTACCGCGGCTTCGATGGTGCGTTTGCGACGCAGCAACGCGGGTGGGCTACCGATCGCGGCAAAGAGACGTTCATCATCTCGCCCATCGGCAGCCGCGAGCGCCAAAGCAACAAGCACGATCAACAAAGCAAACACGGTCGCCACGCCAACGGCAGCCAGTTCAATTATCTGGTTGTAGTCAATTTCGAGACGGTTGGTTGACAACTGACCTTGCCATTCACTCAGCACCAAATCTTGCGTGGTCGCTGACTTCGCCCTGGCTGATTCTGCATTGCGCACCGGGCCAGCGTTGGCTCAGCCTTTTGCACAGCGTGCAGTTCAGTATCTTCAGCCGCTGTTATTGGTTGCTTGCGAAGCACTTCGGCGGTCTGTTGCAACTGGCCAAGTTGCCCGTCGGCCAACACTTGGGAGCTCACCAACAACAACGTTCCGGAATAGGCCTGTTCTTCCAACGGCGCAAAGGTTGGGTCTTTGATGGCATCATCACTGGGCACCCGAATAGTCGTGATCTTTGGGGAAACGCC
>CAYQFM010000285.1:0-1280 GCA_964416735.1 uncultured Iamiaceae bacterium
GTCGGGAACGCCTGGACAGCTGACCGCCGCGCGAGCGCTCATGGGCGTCGGCGCAGCCTTCATCATGCCGGCGACCCTTTCGATCGTCACGAACGTCTTCACCATTCCTGCGGAGCGGGCGAAGGCAATTGCCATCTGGGCGGGTTTCTCGGCAATCGGTATCGCTGTCGGACCCGTTGCGGGTGGTTACCTGCTCAAGCACTTCTACTGGGGGTCGGTCTTCTTGGTGAACATCCCGTTTGCCGTCATTGCCTTGGTGCTCGGCAGGTTCCTTGTCCCCACGTCCAAGGACTCGACCGCGCCCAAACTCGATCCGCTCGGTGCGGTGATGTCGATCGTCGGACTCGTGGTGCTGCTCTGGGCCATCATCGAAGCGCCGAGCAAGGGCTGGGCATCAACGCAGACGATCGTGGCGTTTGTGATAGCGACGGTTCTGTTGGTCGGTTTTGTGGTCTGGGAACTGCGGTCCACGCATCCGATGCTCGACGTCAGGATCTTCGAGAACCCACGTTTCAGTGCGGCGAGCATTGCCATCACCCTCACCTTTTTCGCAATGTTCGGCTCGCTGTTCTTGCTCACTCAGTACATGCAGGACGTGCTTGGATACTCGCCCCTGGGTGCAGGTGTGAGAGTTGCCCCGTTCGCCTTGGTGATGATGGTCATTGCGCCAATGAGCACCAAGTTCGTCGACCGGTTGGGAACCAAGGTGGTGGTTGTCACGGGCCTCACAATCATCGCTGGCTCGCTGCTCTACATGGTGTGGTTGGACCCGGACATGGGTTATACGCAGGTGTTCATCGACATGGTGATCATGGCCTTCGGTATGGCGCTCACCATGGCACCGGCAACCGAATCGATCATGGGTGCGTTGCCTCGAGACAAGGCTGGCGTGGGCTCTGCGGTCAACGACACGACTCGCCAGGTCGGTGGTGCCTTGGGCGTGGCTGTCATCGGCAGCCTGTTCTCGTCCCGCTACATGCCGAAGATGGCCGATGTGATTGCGGGATCGTCAGCTCCGGTGCCGCCCGAGATGGCCGAGGCGATCAAGGGGTCAATCGGTGGAGCCAGGTCCGTTGCCGAGAAGGTTGCGGAAATGGGCATGCAGGAACAGGCCGATGCGCTGATGGAGTCGGCCAAGTCGGCATTTGTGAGTGGAATGCACTCGGCGGTGCTCGTGGGGGCGATCATCGCGTTCATCGGTGCGCTGGTGGCGTTGTTCTTCCTTCCTGCACGCGCGGCTGACGAAGAACTCGGTGAACTTCAGGTAACCGATGTGACAG
>CAYQFM010000285.1:1290-2097 GCA_964416735.1 uncultured Iamiaceae bacterium
CAAGCGGGCGCGCGCGGGCGGTTTCGGCTGGCTAACGGACGGCAGGCGAGCGTCGACGAGACGGATGCGCTGGCGGCAGCGCCGTATCTGGTGGTGGCCGATGTGACCGGCGCTGCGGCTGGTGAACCATGAGCACTCAGGCGGACGGTTCGAAGGCGGCGGTTCGAGGGCGTCCACGCAGTGCCGAGGCGGACGTGGCAATACTCGATGCCGCCCGGGACCTGTTGCTCGAGACCGGCTACGAAGGGGTGACCATCGAAGCGGTGGCCACCCGAGCCGGGGTCGGAAAGGCGACGATTTACCGGAGGTGGTCCGGAAAACCCGAGTTGGTCGTCGAGGTCCTCGGACACACGGTCCGTGACATGCCGATGCCCGATACGGGAGATACGAGAACCGACCTTGTTCAGTTCGTGATGGCGATGGTCAAGGGTCTCGTGGATTCACCGTTGGGTGGGGTCATCCGAAGCCTGTCGGCGGAGATCCGCCACAACCCGGAGTTGATGGAGGCCTTCAGAGGCAGGTTCGTGAACCCTCGACGTGCGGTGGCCCGTGAACTCGTGGTGCGAGGGATCGAACGTGGTGAGCTCCGCCAGAGTGTGGATCCCGACCTGGTTCTGGATCTGCTGGCGGGCACCCTTCACCACCGCCTGGTCTTCACCGGAAAACCGATCACTACGCAGTTGGCCGATCAGATCGTCGACCTGGTTTGGAGCGGGATTGCAGAGATCTCTTGAATGGATCGACCGGCTCCTGGCCTGTCTCCTTGCCGCCGGTCTCCTTCCCGCCCATTCGGTTTGAGAGAGCGCT
>CAYQFM010000286.1:0-2086 GCA_964416735.1 uncultured Iamiaceae bacterium
GACCAAGACCCGGAGTCAGCTCACCGATCTGGATTCACCCTGGTTGATCAGTCCACTGAGGACTCGTCTGGACCGCTTCACACGCGTCGTGGACGATGCCATTCCGCAGGCAGACATTGCATCGGCAACCCTGAATGTCCTGCCAGAACTACTCGGATCTGAAACCACAAAGCGTTTCTTCATTGCTTTCGCCACTCCATCGGAGACCCGTTTCCAGGGTGGATTCATCGGAGCCTATGGTGAACTCGAAGCCAGCGACGGGGTGCTCACGCTGACTCGATCCGGTCCGATCGGTGAGCTGAACCAATCCGGGACTTCAGGGCGCAAGCTGGATGGAATGAAGGTCTATCAGGATCGCTACGGGCGCTATCACCCCGCGTTGTTCCTGCAGAACCTGACCGCATCGCCCGACTTCCCCAGCACCGCCGCCGCCATCGCCAATCTCTACCCTCAAGCTGGTGGCCAACCAATCGATGGGGTCATCTATGTCGATCCCTACGGTTTGGCGGCACTGCTGGCGCTCACCGGACCGGTCGAGGTCGAGGGACTCGACTTCAAGCTGAGCTCAGAGAACGCTGCAAAGTTCCTCCTGGTCGATCAATACCTGGAGGGCAAGACCACCGCAGAGCGCAAGGATGCTCTAGTAAATGCAGCTGAGGCAACATTTAGCGCGCTCACCTCCCGCGATCTACCTTCGCCCTCGAAGATCACACGGGCGCTTGGTCCAACGGTGCGCGGCGGCAATATCGCGTTCACTACTTTCGCGGACAGCACCAACGATTACCTGGAGCGGATCGGTCTCACCGGGGCCTTCATCGGCGCTCCGTCCACCGACTATCTCGACGTGCGCGTTGCAAACGCCGGTGGCAACAAGATCGACTCGTTTCTTTCGCGTGTCGTCGATTACCGAGTCGAATTCGACTCCAGAACAGGTTCGGTCGAGTCGGTCGCAACCATCGAGCTCACCAATGCTGCACCGGCATCCGGAATCAGTGACTACGTGATCGGAAACCTTTACGACAGGCCTTCCGGCACCAACCGACTCTGGTTAGCGGTCTTCACTCCACTGAACCTCATCGATGCGTCACAGGACGATGAAGTGATCCCGACGGAATCGCAGCATGAACTTGGAGCCAACGTCTACTCGACTCTCGTCTCCATCCCGCCAGGCACTACCACGACACTTCAGTTCAACCTCCGAGGTTCGTGGCCCGGATCGAACACCTACAAGCTGACCCTCGGCCACCAACCGCTCGTGAACGATGACCATGTCTCCATCACAGTTAGCCAACCCGAAGGTGCCCCGCCCGTATCGTCAGCGCGTGGCATGGAAATCGAAGACTCGAGCGCAATCTGGTCCGGAGTATCAACCGAGCCGATGCGCTTCGAAGTCGGGTTCAGCGGCCCGCGCAAGTGAGTTGGTAGACGCAGGTGATTAAGTAACTGGTCAACACCGGTACTCCGCCAAACATCCACGCCGCCACTCACGCTACGAAGCGCGCCTCGAACAACCAAGGCCAATTCTTCCCTGTGATCAGAAACGTACCGGCCAGGGGGTCGTACGCAATGCCATTGAGAACGTCGGCGTCCCCCGCCTCCGTTTCGCTCAACAAGCCGGAAGCATCTACTACGGCGGTCACGGCACCATCCGAGGGGTCGATCTCGAGAATTCGGTTGGTCCGCCACTGATTGGCGAAAACACGGTCGTCCACGCACTCGAGCTCGTTGATATTGCGAACCGGCGTACCAGATTCGACAACTGTCACCCGACGTCGCTCGGCGAAGGTGGCGGGATCTCTGAAGACCAGGTCTGCCGAGCCGTCGCTCATGACCAGGTCGGCGCCGTTGAAACACAGGCCCCAACCCTCACCGTCGTAGTTGATTCGCTCAAGTTCACGGAAGGTCACTGCATCGAACACGATTGCCGTGCTTTCACGCCAGGTGAGCATGACGAGACGACTCTCGAAGTATGTAAGTCCCTCGCCGAAGAACTTCTTGTCCAACGACACCTTCCGGAGCGTTTCACCCGACGGGACGTCCACCTGTCTGAGACTCGAGCGGCCGTACTTACCGGTGCTCTCGAAGA
>CAYQFM010000287.1:0-2082 GCA_964416735.1 uncultured Iamiaceae bacterium
ACGGACTCACCTTTAGAGTCCGACCGTTTTGGATGTCGGGTAGTTCGAGCGATTCTCGGCTCCACCCTCAAGGACAGTGACGAGGACGTCACAGCACGACTTGCTTCCGAGGACTTCGATCTCTTGGTCGTGCGATATCCGGCAAATCGGACCCGCTTGTTTCAGCAGCTAGAGCGGTTGCCGGCCATGAGGGTAATCCATGCTGACACTTTGTTGTATTGGGAACTCCCAGGCGATATCGACCCTTTGCCCAATTCAAGCTGGACAGCAGCCGTCGAGCTGACAAATCCAACTGCGATCCTTGGGTCGGTACGAGATTCGTTTCGCGACTACCCCAACCATTACAGTGCCAGCCCGGAACTGAACATGGATGATGTACTGAACGGATATCTGGAGTGGGCGGAGTCATTCCTCGGTGATGAATCAGGACGGTTCACTATCCAGTTGCAGGACCCTGAAGGACGGGTCGGAGGCTTCACGATGTGCCTTGAAGGCGAATACCCAGAACTTGTCCTTACGGCTGTTGAGCCTTGGGCACGTGGGCAGGGCACATACCAGCAGGCCGTTGAGCATGCGAGTGCCGAACTTCGTCGACGGCAACCTGGTTGTCGAATCGTGGCATCAACGCAGGCCCACAACCTGGCCGTGCTCCGCGCCTGGAGCCGTATTGGAATGCGGCCTTGCATCAGCCTTCAGACGCTCCATCTCTGGCGTACTCAATGACAATGAGTAACCGTGGGAGTGGAGTGTCGGTAGTGATACCGGTCTTCAACTCGTCTTCATCGCTGGTGGAACTGGTCGAGAGAATCAGCTCGGTGCTGTCATCTCACAATCGATTGTTCGAGATCGTTTTGGTCAACGATGGCTCTACGGACAACAGCTGGGATGTCGTCTGCGATCTGGCGGATCACAATGACGTTGTAGTGGGCGTCAGATTGAGTCGAAATTATGGCCAGCACAATGCCTTGCTCGCGGGAACCCGATTGGCGCGATATCCGATCATTGTGACAATGGATGATGACCTTGAGCATCGACCTGAATCAATCCCGATACTCATCGACGCACTCGCCGACGATGTCGATCTCGTATATGCGACACCCTCGGTCGAAAATCACTCTATCGGTCGCAACATTGCCTCTCGGGTGACAAAGCGGGCTATGGCAGTCACCCTAGGACCAGACGTGGCAGCAAGGGCGTCTGCATTCAGACTGTTCAGAACCCGACTGCGTGACAGTTTCGCAGGCTGCTCGGATCCGTTTGTAGCATTTGACGTACTGTTGTCTTGGGGAACAACACGCGTGGCTTTCGTCACTGTCGAGATGGATAACCGCCGGTACGGACGATCGAACTACACCCTCAGATCACTTTCCCGACACGCCTTCAACCTGATTACTGGATACTCAGTGGTTCCCCTGCGACTGGTGTCTTGGATCGGATTCGGTACCGCTTGTCTGGGCCTCTTGGCAATGGTCTGGGTTGTGGGCAACACCATTGTTCACGGTGTTGCAGTGCAGGGCTTTGCCTTCGTGGCGTGCAGCGTGGCGCTGTTTAGCGGCGCCCAGTTGATTGCGCTTGGCCTCATGGGTGAATACTTGGGACGGATGCACTTCCGCTCGATGGATCGCCCGGTTTACACAATCGCAGCGACGACTGGCCAAGCCGAACCACCGAGTGAGCAGGTGTAGGCAGTCAGGTGCGACACCACCGACATCTGTGCTCGCAAAGAACGTGAGGCACGTCGCTCGGTGTTCTTAGTGGCAGAGTGACACTACGGTGAGGGCTGTGTTGAACCGTCGTGACCTCCGTGGCGAGACTGATATCAAAGGTCAACTTGAGCATCTGAAGCCAGAAGGTGGCGAGCCTGTCGAGGCTGTGCGTGAGATCCTTGCCGATGTGCGTAGTCGCGGTGATGCGTCACTGCGTGACCTGACCAAGCGCTTCGATGGCGTCGAACTAGAGCAGATTCGGGTTTCCCGTTCATCCATTGCTTCCGCTCTGGCCGAAGTGGATCCGGCGGTGGTTGCAGCAATGCATGAAGCGGCGGAAGCGATCACCAGTTTCCATTACAGTCATGTTCGTCTA
>CAYQFM010000288.1:0-2038 GCA_964416735.1 uncultured Iamiaceae bacterium
TGGGTTCGCGACCTGTACCAAAAAGTGTTGCACCGCAACGGCGACGACCCTGGCGTCAAATATTGGAAGTCGGTCGTTGCGGCAAAAGGCCGATCCTCGGTTGCCTACTCGATCTATCAGTCGCCTGAATCTCGTGCGAGCCGAGTGACCAGTCTGTATGTCCGCCTGCTTGGAAGGAACGCTGAGCCTTCAGGCCTCGCCTACTGGGCAAACCAAGTCAAGACCGTCGGCGACCTCAAACTTGCCGAACAGCTTGCTTCAAGTGCCGAGTACTCCGCCCGTGCCCAGACCCGCGGGGCCACACTGCCAGCGAGCTAGGCCGCCGCACCAGCCCCGAGCGTGCGGCGCCGGCCGTCGAGCACCATTTAGAATCCTGACGACGGCGATGGGGCTCGCCGAAACCGCCTGGCATCACACCCAGGCTGATGGCTCCTGACGACAGCAACACATCGACATTCTGCATGGGGGCCTCGCAGCCGCCATCGTGAATCAACGTTCTTGCATCCCGTCTGGACCCCGCGTGGACTTCATCGAAACACACCCTCCACAACCAACGAGCCCACATCCAACGAGCCCACAACCAAGCCGTGCGAACCTTGTCGCGGTCGGGGTGGGCGGCACACTGGGCACCCTGGCTCGCGCCGCCCTCGGTCAGATGTTCCCCACCGGTTCGGGCACCTTCCCACTCACCACCTTGGCCATCAACGTGGTCGGCTCATTCTTGCTGGCGTTCGTGCTCACCGCCTTGGCACACACGTTCATCAGAACGCCGGCGCTTCGCCTGTTTCTCGGCACCGGATTCTTTGGCGGATTCACCACTTTTTCCACGTTTGTTCTCGAGACTGTCGAACTCGTGCGCCACGGTGACCCGCTCGTGGCGATGCTGGCCGTGTTGGCATCGGTCGGTGGCGGAATCTGTGCTGCGTTCGGCGGCGTGGTTTGTGCAAGCCGGTGGCGTGGCCGCACGTCGAACCACGTGATCACCCACCAGGATTCCCCGTGAGTGCTCTGAGCTGGATCATGGTTGGGGTGGCTGGCGCTGTTGGCGCCATGTTGCGCTATTTGACGGACCACCACATGCAGTCCCGTCATCACGGGCCGTTCCCTTGGGGGACCTTCACGGTCAATATTGCGGGTTCGTTCATTCTTGGGGTTCTCACCGGGTTCACCATGATCACGACGTTGCAACCAACGGTGTCCGCGGCGCTCCGCACCGGGCTGTGTGGCGCGCTCACCACCTTTTCGACGTTCACCTATGACACAACCAGGCTCATCACCCACGGCGACGTGCGTACTGCGATGTGGAACGTGGCGGCGTCGCTGATCACAGGTCTTGCGGTCGGCGCACTTGGTCTTGGCGTCGTCATCTGGCTTGGCTGACCTTCGCCGAGCCAAGCCCTCCACTAGTCTCAGCGGTGGATGCTTGATCACGTCTTCACCGATGCAATTGGCGCGCTGCGCGATGCCGTCGAAGGGGCCTTTCTCGAGCGTCAAGCCTTCGAGGAACGGTTCCAAACCGACGTGCTGCTTGGCGATCTCACGTGGGAAACCTCCTACTCGTTACCGGGGGAAGGGGCGCCGCCACGCACCCGCGCAGATCTCACCCTCGACTGGCCCACGTGGTCACAAAGCTTGTACCGCTCGTGGTACATCGGTGAACAGATTTCCGAACCGCCACGCATTGAAATTGAGATCGGGTTTCGTATTCAGCGGCTCGCCACGATGCCTGACCTGGCAACGGTGCTCAAGGCGCTCCCCGTTGAAGGGTCAGCGGTTGGTTCATCACTGCTCGTTCGATCGGGTCCCACGATCGAAACGACCTACGGGCTTGATCTCGAAGATGAAGCGTTCGCTATCGGCGTGAACTACGAGGGCACGTACGAGTTCGACGAGGAAACACTCACCGATGGATCACTGCTTGACCGTCACATCGGCGTGATGGGCGGTTGGATCGCGTCAACGCTGGTGCGTCTCGGCGACTTGCCGTTCCACTTTCATCCCCCCGAAGACGACACCACCACCTGACCGCCGCCAAGGT
>CAYQFM010000289.1:0-671 GCA_964416735.1 uncultured Iamiaceae bacterium
TGCCGGCCGTTGAAGAACCCACAAAGAACCGAGGCGTGCGTGAGGTGAACCGGTATCACAAGGAGCGAGCCAGGCAACGGTATGCGCAACTCCGCCATGAAATCGACTTTGATGGGGACTTGCACTTGGTAGGCGGGTGCGTAGCGCATGCGGCCCGCCAGACTGCCATCAAGCAGAGTTCCGACCTGATCGTGATTGGGCGGGGCGTAATGCGGGAGCAACTCGGCCGCATGAGAACAAACACGTATGCGATTGTTCGTGAGTCGCCTTGTCCCGTTCTCAGTGTCTGATCGGCACGAGGAGCCCTTGCTTGAGGAGCGATGCGAATCATGAAGCGATGGCGTCGTGCAGGCTGACCAAGCCACCTGCGAACAACGCTGCCGATCCTGTGTAAGCGACGAGGATCGACCCATGATTCAAGTGCTGGATCGAATGCGGAAAGGAACCACTGTGTCACGAGTTGAAGACGTCTTACAGCCTGGAACCCAGGTGCTTAGCGCCGAGGAGGTACGCGCCCTTGATGCCTTCTGGAGGCCGCCAACTACCTCAGCGTGAGGCAGATCTACCTTCTCGACAACCCTCTCCTCCAGGAGGAGCCCAAATTGAGGTTGCTCGGCCACTGGGGGACGTGTCCCGGCCTCAACTTCGTTTATGTTCACCTGAACCGTGCG
>CAYQFM010000289.1:751-1731 GCA_964416735.1 uncultured Iamiaceae bacterium
AGAAATCTCCAGGTTCTGAAGTGGCGCACTGATGGTCAGACGATTGCTTCTGGAGCAGTGGACGACCACACGGAACCGGTGAAGAGAGGAGGTTCGAATGATAACGGAGTGTATACCGCGTGCCAGCGAGGACCGTCTGCGGCCCGAGGCCCAGCCGGACCACGGTGTTCCAGAGAAGATCAATGAGCATTTCCTAGTGCTGGAGTGCCGGTCTTGTGGAGCCAGATGGTCAAATGTACCGGGACCAGATGGTGAGTTCTGCGGTGGCTTCTGGCGTTGCCCGCGAGGTTGTGATTGGTGACCGCGCCCGGCCTGTGGCCGTGCGCCTGCCCCTGACCAGGAAAGTGCCTTCTGGACCATTCTGGACCACGGAATCCCCAGCAAAGTGGAGGTACGGTCCGACCACGTCGCCTGGCGCAGGATCTGCGCCTTCCTCCCGAAACACGCATTCGCAAGATACTGCGAAACCATGCGCTGCGTATTGAAGAACGAGCCATTTACCGCAACGGCTCCGCGCAGCACACGGCCATAGAGGATTCATGGAGAGCGCACGTCCCTCTTGACTGTGTCAACGCATGGGGGGAGGATGCGCCGGGGATCGGTTTGCCTCCGTGGATTCTACGATCCGGCTGAGAAAACCTCGAGAGCGGCGAGCTGTCTGGAAGCCACAACTGCGAGAGCATGATGAATCACGAAATCAAGGCCACCTTGGAGTTCTCCTTGATGGCATTCAGCTCGATCTTCTTCATCGTCGATCCATTTGCGACGATTCCGGCGTTCATCGTCATGACCGCCGAGGACACGAAGGCCAAACGCGCCCGGATGGCCCGCCAGGCAGCGTGGACGTGTCTTCTCGTCCTGGCTGTGTTCGCTGTTGCCGGCAGCCTCATCTTCGGGCTATTCGGGATCACCCCGTCCGCCTTCAAGATTGCCGGCGGACTCCTGCTCTTCCTGGTAGCGCTGGACATGCTACAAGCAAA
>CAYQFM010000289.1:1741-2037 GCA_964416735.1 uncultured Iamiaceae bacterium
GACAGGGCGGCAGGGCTTGAGAAAGAGGAGGTGGGAGTCACCCCCATCGGAATACCCATGCTGGCCGGCCCCGGTGCGATCTCTACCGTGATGGTGCTGATGGGGCAGTCGCGGCATTGGTGGGACACGATCCCCGTGTTCGCCTCGATTGCGGTCACTGCCCTGGCGTCGTACTACATACTTGCCAGCGCAGACAGAGTTCGCGGTCTGCTCGGCGAAATCGGCATCCGTGTGCTGATGCGCTTGATGGGGCTTGTCTTGGTGGCTATTGCGGTCCAGTTCGTCGTCAACGGATG
>CAYQFM010000290.1:0-361 GCA_964416735.1 uncultured Iamiaceae bacterium
ACAACTCGTAGACACCGACGCGGCCCCGGAAGCCCGTGTCGGAACACATCTTGCAGCCGGCACCCTTGACCCATACGTCGGGCTGGTGGCCGACGTGCTCGTCGACGATCGTGACCTCACGGGGGGTGGGGGTGTATTCGGTCTTGCAGTTGGAACAGATCTTGCGCAACAGGCGCTGGCCGACCACTCCGGTGAGCGACGACGCCACCAGGAAGGGCTCGAGCCCCATGTCGGTGAACCGGTGGACGGCGGCCACGGAGTCGACCGCGTGCAGCGAGGACAACACGAAGTGACCCGTCAGCGATGCTTGCATGGCAATCCGGGCTGTCTCCTCGTCACGGATCTCGCCCACCAGGATTAC
>CAYQFM010000290.1:371-2020 GCA_964416735.1 uncultured Iamiaceae bacterium
CGGTGTCGGACACCGGCATCTGCGTGATGCCGTCGAACTGGTACTCGACGGGATCCTCGATTGTCACCACGTTGCGGGTGGGGTCGTTGATCTCCGCCAGGGTGGCATAGAGGGTGGTGGTCTTGCCCGACCCGGTGGGTCCCGTACACAACAGCATGCCGAGGGGCGCCGTGACGATCTTCAGGTATTCCTCTTCGACCTTGGGATGCATGCCAAGGTCCTTCAGGCTGATGAGCGACTTGGTCTTGTCGAGAAGGCGCATAACCACCTTCTCACCGTGGATGGTCGCAACGGTTGAGATGCGGATGTCGATGGGGCGGCCATCCACCCCGACGCCGAACTGGCCGTCCTGAGGACGGCGACGCTCCACGATGTTCAGTCCGGCCATGACCTTGAAGCGGCTCACCAGCGCCGCGGCCATGTTGGCCGGCAGGGTGATCGCCTCGCTCATCGCGCCGTCGATGCGGTAGCGCACACGGATGGCATGTTCGCCGGGCTCGATGTGAACGTCCGATGCGCGGCTGCGAACCGCCTGGGTGAGGATCCTGTTCGCCACCTGGACCACAGGAGCGTTCTCGTCGACGGTGAAGGAGTCATCGTCGGACTTGGTCTCGATCTCGGTGGTGGAGAGCTCGAAGGCCCGGATGTGCTCGGACGCGGTGCGCAGCACGTTGTAGGCCTCGTCTAGCAGGCGCTCGATCTGTGAGCGGGCGCCCATGACGATGCCGATTCGCTTGCGGCGCTGCGTGAGTTCCTCGATGGCGGCGGTGTCCAGCGGGTCGGCTACGGCGAGGTACACGCGGCCGTCATCGTCAACCCGCAGCGGAACCACGGCATGCTTGCGGGCCAGGTCCTCGCCGACGATGTTGGCCGCCTCGGCGTCGGCGGTCTCCTCGGAGAGGTCGACGAAGGGAATGCCAAACTGGTGGGCGAGGGCGGCGGCCAGGTGCTTCTCATCGATCTTGCCGAGCTTCAACAGGATCTGGCCGAGCCTGGTGGAGGCTTCGTCGGGGTTGTCCTTCTGGTGCTGCAGCGCGTCGAGCAGATCTTCGGGGTCGATGGAACCCAGGTCGAGCAGAACCTCACCGAGCTTGGGACGGTTGGATGCGACCCACTCGTCGATTTCGTGTTCAAGGGTTTCGCTGTCGACCTCGAAGTCGATGGTGCGCTTTCGCTTCGAGGTATGACCGTCTGGCCCTTTTCGGAAGAATGCCAATGCTCTGTGCTCTCGTGATGGGGCGGGCGCTGTCTGGGTGACTGCGTTCCGTTATTCGAACCGGGTGGTCGGAGACGGATTCACTCCCCCGATAAAGTCCGACCGCTCATTTTCTGACCAATGGTGAATGACTGTCAATCTTTTTGCCGGAAACGGCATGATCGACCTGGCTTGCGACGGGCGGATGCCCTTGGCTACTTATCGGCTCAACGACAGTCTAAGTGAGGAATTGTCGGATGTCTCTAGCGCTGGGGCGCGGGGCGCGGCGGCGGCGGCGCCCACCCAGTGTCTGCGCTCCGGCTCAGCGCCCGCCACGCCTATCCGACCGTTCTGTCTGCACGAACGGTTGATATTCAACCACAACCACACACAGATCCGGCCGGCGCCCGCCCAGTGTCCGCGCTCCGGCTCAGCGCCCGCCACGCCTATCCGA
>CAYQFM010000291.1:0-1171 GCA_964416735.1 uncultured Iamiaceae bacterium
TGCCACCGTTCCGGATCAAGGCTCACCGGATGCGCCCACCGGCGCATCCGACCGATGAGCACGGCGGCAATTCTCCAAGCGAGACCTGGGGAAACTCGATCGTGAACCGCGGTAGGCGTGGCCTACCGGTGCGCCCTGTCCGGAGGCGGGCGTCTCAGCCGAGGCGGCGGCGTGCCGACCCGAGCCGCCGCGAGGCGGTTCGCAGGGCGCGCTCGGTTTCGTACAGTTCGGCCGCCGCTTGTTCGGTGGGTTCCTGGTCGAGGTCGTGAGCGAGCGCCCCGATCCGTCGTACCAATTCGTCGAGGTCGGTGGCGATCGCGGAGAGCTGTGGGTCGACAGAAGGCACGTCGGCCAGTCTGGCAGCACTAGCAGGGTGCGGATTTTCTCGGTTTGGGGGTCGCGTTTTCGTTTCGGATGGAAAATAATGGGGGGATGCGTGGAACTTGTGACCCCCAGTTGGCGATGTTGTCCTCGTTGAGCACTGAGGATCTGATCCCACAGGATCACCCGATCCGTCGGATCCGTGTCGTGGTCGATGAGGTCCTGGCACGACTCGATTCGGATTTCGATGCGATGTACTCGGATCAGGGTCGGCGCAGTGTCCCACCCGAGGTGTTGTTGAAGTCGACGGTGCTCATGGCGATGTACTCGATGCGTTCAGAACGGGCGTTCTGTGAACGGTTGAACTACGACATGTTGTTCAAGTGGTTCCTGGACATGCCCATCGACGCCGGGTCGTTCGATCCGACAACGTTCACGAAGAACCGGGTTCGCTTGTTGGATCATGACATCGCGGACCGGTTCTTCGCGGAGGTCGTGACCCAAGCGAAGCTGCGCCGTTACCTGTCCTCGGAGCATTTCTCGGTTGATGGCACCCTGCTCGAAGCATGGGCGTCACACAAGAGCTTCAAACCCAAAGGCGACACCGGCGGTGACGGTGAGGGGCCTTCGGGTCGCAACGTCGAGGTTGACTGGAAAGGTCAACGGCGATCGAATGAGACCCACGAGTCGACCACGGATCCGCAGTCGCGTCTGTTTCGCAAGGGCAACAACATGGCTGCCAGGTTGTGTTACATGGGTCATGTGCTCGTGGAGAACCGTTCGTCGTTGATCGTCGACGCCGAGTTGTCCACGGCGACGGGCACCGCGGAACGCGACACGGCGATCGAGA
>CAYQFM010000291.1:1181-2013 GCA_964416735.1 uncultured Iamiaceae bacterium
GCTCAAACGTCTGCCGGCAACCAAACGACGCCGGACGGTCGGTGCGGACAAGGGCTATGACACTAAAGGGTTCGTTGCCGATGCCCGGGCTGCGGGGTTCACGGCGCACGTCGCGCAGAACACGTCGAATCGTCGTTCCGCGATCGACGGGCGTACGACTCGACACGTGGGGCATCGGATCTCGTTGTCGAAACGGCCTCGGGTCGAAGAACCCTTCGGGTGGATCAAAACCGTGGCCGGTGGACGCAAACTGCGTTACCAAGGCAAGGACCGCAACCGGGCATGGTTCTTGATGACAACCGCCGTCTACAACGTCATCCGAATAGCCAACATGGACATCGAACCAGCGGTCACCTGACCAGAACCCGCCCAGACCGGGCGGCCCGGGCCGGTCCACAACCCCGGACCAAGCACCCGGGACCATTGAAGCCCCCACCCAATCTGCACCGGTCACCCCGCCAACCACCCAAAACCCGTCAAGACAGCGATTTTCCGCGCCCTGTTAGGCGTTCGGCTCCGATGCCCAGCGAGTAGGTCAGCGAGGCACCGGAGCCGAGAAGCCCCGTTGCTTCGCGCTGGGGAGTGAGTGCCGGGTGGATCGGGCCAAGGGTGTCACACCCAACGCGTAGTCTGTCGAGGTGGTCGTACCGTGCGGCCAACAGAAGTATGTAGTTGGATGCACTCGGAATGACATTCCCAACCCAAACCGAACAGCTTGTGAAGTCCCGCCAACGGGTCGCCGATCACGGCGAGGTGTTCACGCCCGCGTGGCTTGTTGAGGACATGCTCGATCTGGTCAAGGACGAGTCCGAACGGATCGACTCCCGGTTCT
>CAYQFM010000292.1:0-2012 GCA_964416735.1 uncultured Iamiaceae bacterium
GGCACCAACCAGACCGTCGAGGGGGCAATTCTGGGTCCGGACAACCGGGTGCTGCTGGTGGACGACATCGTGACCACTGGTGGATCGATAGTCAAGGCGCACAAACAGGTGCGCCACGAGACCGGAGCCCAGACCGTCGCAGCCGTGACGATGGTTGACCGCAGCGGTCTGGCGAACGAATACTTCGATGCCGAGCACATTCCGTACCTGCCGGTGTTCACCTATCTGGACCTCGACATCAAGCCAGTCGGCAGGGGGGAGTAGGAGATGACGGATCAATCCGGGCGTGGAGGGGATGCCGGCGGCCGGGACGTCGGGGCCGCGCTCGCACTGGTCGACGCATGGCGTTCCAGGGGTGATTTCATCGACACGCCTGACGGTCGCGTGTTCGTCGTCGATTCGCAACCGTTGGGCGATCCGGTTGCCCCGCCGCTCCTCATCCTCCACGGATTCCCGACATCGTCGTTCGACTTCAACGCCGTCATCGACCGACTGCGTGTGGGGCGGCGGGTCGTATGCTTCGATCAGATCGGTTTCGGCCTGTCGGACAAGCCCGACCGACGCTACGGGATCCACCTCCATGCCGACACGGCCCAGCAGGTGATCTCTGCTGCTGGTCTAGGAGAACTCGACCTGCTGAGTCACGACATGGGCGACAGCGTCGGCGGTGAACTCCTCGCACGCATCATTGCAGGCGACCTTGATACTCACGTTCACAGGCGGGTTGTCACCAACGGATCTATCTATCTTGACCTTGCACAGCTGACGATCGGTCAGCAGTTGCTCATGGGCCTGCCAGATCAGGCGACCGAGGAATTGCCGGTGGAGAACTTCGTCAGCGGAGTCATCGGGACATTCGCCGCGGAGAGTCGGGTCGACCCCATCGATGCCATGGCCCATGGTGCGTTGGCGAGCAACAACGGTGGGTTGCGCCTGATGGCCCGGCTGATCCGATACCTGGAGGATCGTCAGCGGGAGGAGAACCGCTACACAGGGGCAATCGAGTCGCATCCGTCGCCGATGCATGTCGTCTGGGGTGATCTCGATCCGGTTGCCGTGGTAGCGATGGCCGACCGGCTGATGGAGAACCGCCGTTCGACGGGCCACCCGGCGACGAGCGAGATCCTCGATGGGGTCGGCCACTATCCGATGATCGAGGCACCACAGCGATTCGTGGACGCGGTTCTCCATGGTCTGACGGGGTCACAACCTGAGAACTCGACCGACTGAGACTCGACCCGCCCAAAGACTCGACCCGCCCCGAAGCCCAGGCCCGCCGGTCAGCGGGAATACCGTTGGAACTTCCGGAACGACAGTGCCGAGAACACCAAGGTCAGCACCACTGCCCACAGGACCGACCACCACAGATCGGCGCCGGGTGAATGCCCGTTGTAGAGAGCACGAGTCGCGTTGGTGACGAGCGTGAACGGGTTGACCTCCGCCACTCTGGCGAGCCACCGAGGCATCGTCTCGGTGGAGACGAAAGCCGAGGACACGAACGTCATCGGGAACATCCAGATGAATCCGGCCGAGTTGGCTGCCTCGACGGACTTCACCGAGAGGCCGATCCACGCCTGGATCCAGCTGAACGCGAATGCGAACGCCAGTAGCAGCACTGTGGCGAGTGCTGCCCGGAGCAGACCGCCCTCCATGCGAAATCCGACGGCGAGCCCCACAATCAACATGATCACGAACGTAAACGTATTCCGCAGCAGGTCCGACCAGGTTCGGCCCATGAGCACTGCCGGCTGGTACATGGGCAAGGACCGAAGGCGATCGATGAACCCCTTCTGCATGTCCTCGGCAATTCCGATCCCGGTGAAAGCGGAGCCGAATACGACGGTCTGGGCAAAGATTCCCGGAACCACGAACTGGTGATAGCTGCTATAGCCCGGAATGTTGATGGCACCCCCGAACACGTAGACGAAAAGAACCACGAACATGATGGGCTGGAGCGCTGCGAACACCAACAGATCTGGGTTGCGAATCGTCGCCCGCAAATGCCTCGATCC
>CAYQFM010000293.1:0-2010 GCA_964416735.1 uncultured Iamiaceae bacterium
ATCGGCTCAAACTTGATCCCCGTGATCTTCGCTGCCTCCAATGCCTCCTTCACTGCCGAGGTCACGAGTTTGGCCATCATCTCGCCTGGCATGAAGATGTCACTGCCATCCCAGGTTTGGGAGTCAAAGAGCCAACCACGAAGCCGCATGGTGGGCTGTCCGCCTGGTCCCCCTGGTGGATCGATCACCGGTTCGCTGAGCGATTTATCGATCGGGCCGCTGCGGCCGGTGACCACGAGGCCTGCGTACTCGCCGAGTAGTGCCTGCTCATTCTCATCTGGGAACCGCACCGGGAAGGTCGACCAGCCGGTGAATCCGTGGTCTTCGAGTACGGACACCATGCGGGGGGACATCAACACCAACGCTGCGTATCCAGATCCAAGGAAATCATCAACTCGTTTTCCGGTATCGATTGTGAACTCATAGGGTTCCGAAAGTTCGATCTCACCTCTGGCGAGTTTGCGTTGGTCCAGGCACTCGCTCAGTGGATCGAGCCAAATGGCGCGATCTGAATGAGTCGTACTCAGCCGGAAGATATCGTTCCAATCTGCCCTCGGCATGGCTCAGAAGTTCACCTTGAAACCATGTTTTTGCGCCTGCTCACGAGCCAATCGCAACGCTTCTTGGCGGTTCCCGCCCAAGTCGAAGAACTTCCCCCACGCATCGTTGATCGCTCTTGAAGCGCTCTGGTGAGGCTCCCGTGCCCACCAGGCCCCAAACCTTGGATCGTTGACGTTGATCCCCAAGTCTCGAAAGTCCTTCTGGTACTTCAGCGGAAACACATGATGAGCCTGAACGTTCGACGGAGGCTTGATGCCCGTCAACCGCTCCAAGTAGCCCCCCCCCGGGCCAGTTCTCACTGGATAAGCGATCGTTAGTGTCGACATCATATGGGTCAACGTCGAATTTTACGGATCCAAGCGAGAATATTTTTGACCATTTAGATGTGAGATGGTCCGCGATAGCTTGCGCTGGTCCGTGTCGAGCATGCGCCCGTAAGGCTCGGGCGGCTTGATCTCGCCCCGGACGAACTGACCAAAGTCCAGGTTCCACAAAATGGATTGAACGAGACGGCACGAGCCAAAGGGGTCATGCTCACGCGATAGGTGGTGTTCCACTACAGCCTCGGCGCCCTTCAGGGATTCACCTCAGAGCACAGTTCTGGCCAATGCTCACGAACTTTCCTCAGGATCGCTTGGTGCGGGAACGCCGCAACAGCTCGAGCGACGCGTACGCACCGACCGCATTCCCGAGCCAGATCCCCTGCGAAGACTGTCCCTGAAGGGAGAGTCTTTGCTGCAGGCTGAAACGGTGCCCGAGGCGCCGGCGGCACTCAGACCGCCGAGGCGTCGGCATCCCCCTGATCAGTCGAACGCCAGGCCGATGCCCGTACCCCCACTTGCCGCCCCACCGCCATCAGCCCCGTGACATAGATTGTCCGGATGTACGCCGCCGCCGACCAGCCCGGCCACGAGGTCGAGTTTCGCTGGGTCAGCGTCGACCCCGACCTCTACAAGCTCTACTTCGCCGAGGACCCGATCGAGTTCAGGTTCGGGCGGGCGGACGCTGTACTTGCGATCGCAAAGCAGGAGCGCGGCGAAGGCACGATGGCGATGAAGCTGGCCGTGACGATCACCCGCAGAATCGACGACGAGAGCTTCAACGCGCTGCTCGAGTGGGAGTCGATGCTGACGCCGATGCGCATCGAGTACGAGATCGAGAAGGGCACCCCGGAGAGCGACGAGGAGCTTGCCGCCTGGTCCAAGCGTCTTCATATCAGGGAGGCCGAGTACTTCGAGTCGGAGATTGATCAGCTGCGAGCCCATCTTGATCCCGTCATCCGTGAGCTCGAGACGACGACCAAGCGACTCTCTGACTGGCTGAGCTGGCGTCACCACCTGCTGCCCGACAACGAGCTCTGGCCGCACGAGATCGATCCTTACGAGGACATGCGCGAGCGCCACCGCTTCGAGTACCGCGTGCCGCCAAACGACGAGTGGAACGAGATCC
>CAYQFM010000294.1:0-874 GCA_964416735.1 uncultured Iamiaceae bacterium
CACGACCATGGGACGATGTGTCTGCGATGGGTGGGTGCCACCGAGTTCCCCGAGCCGACCACAAGAGTTGTGAAAATCAAAGAGCTAGGTGGCGTTTAGATGGAAGCGGATTCACGACCAGAGGCTCTCGACATCGACGAAATACTTGATGCGGCGCGCGAAACCACAGGGCTCAACGATTTCGGTGATCCGACGTTTCTGGAAGGCCTGGAAGTTCTCATCGACACCTACAACACCAACGGCTTCGATGCTGCCGCCCAGTCACGCAACCAGCTCCGACTCGTGAGCCTGCTCGCCGAGCGGCTCCGTATCGAAGATGCGTTAGGTCAACATCCGGAGATCCGCAACGAGGCGATCACCGCACCGATCTATCTGACCGGGCTGCCACGCACGGGCACCTCAGCACTGCTGAACCTCCTGTCGTGCAACCCCGAGACGCGGTCGATCGCACTGTGGGAAGGCCTCGCTCCATCTCCACTGCCCGGCAATCCGCCGAAACAGGACGACCCCCGTTACATCGCCCAGGTCGAGTTCCTCACATCGGTCTACGAGAAAAACCCCGAGTGGGGAGCGATTCACCACACAACCGCAGACACGCCCGAAGAGTGCATCCATCTGTTGAACCACACCTTTGCCGATGTGCAGTTCGGTATCGAGTGCCTAATGGATCCATACGGCTCATGGTTCAGGTCTCAGGATCACCACGCCAGTTACTCGTATTACTTCGAGCTCTTGCGAATGCTGCAGTGGCGTCGGTCGGGCGGCAATCCCAATGTCGACCCGGGCAGGTTTCTACTCAAGTCCCCGGCGCACCTGTGGGCGATCGATGTGCTCGTGGATCAGTTCGCCGACATCTCGGTGATCATCACCCACC
>CAYQFM010000294.1:890-2005 GCA_964416735.1 uncultured Iamiaceae bacterium
TCGATGATGGATTCGATGAGGACCGGTCGGACATACGACCGCCGCGACCTTGGTGCGCGGGTATTGGAATACCTGGCCGCCAAGATGGATCATGCGATGGCAACGAGGGCCACGATCGACGAATCACGCATCATCGACATCGCATACACGGACTTCATCTCCGACGGTGTAGCCACCGTCAGAGATATATACGACCACTTCGGGATGATGATGACCCCTGAACTCGAGTCCGAGATGGCGACCTATTCGGATCGTCATCCACAGGCCGAATTCGGTCGCCACGAATACGACCTTGCTGACTACGGCCTGACACCTGCGGCGATCCACGACCGTTTCGCCGGCTATCTCGACGGGTTCTCGAGTTTCACCCGTTGACAGCAAGCCGCGATGTGGCATCGGCGACCCAGAGTGTCTCCAAGATGGGCGTCGCAACTCACGAGTCTCGCATCGAGCGCCTCGGCTACCGCCACTCACGCTGCGGGAGCAGCGGCCTCACCGGTTTGAACACGCCACAGGGCCGCGTAGAGGCCACCGAGCGCAACCAGTTCGTCGTGGGTCCCTTCCTCCACTATCTCCCCCGCCTCGAGGACGTGAATGCAATGCGCGTGGCGCACAGTCGAGAGCCTGTGCGCAATAACCAGCGTTGTGCGACCCTCGGAGGCTCTGGCAAGAGATCGCTGAATCGCCGCTTCGGTCTCGTTGTCCACCGCCGACGTCGCCTCGTCGAGGATCAGGATGGCAGGATCGCGCAGGATTGCGCGTGCAATCGTGAGGCGCTGACGCTGTCCGCCCGAAAGCTTGTGTCCTCGCTCGCCAACCACGGTTTCGTATCCATTCGGAAGACGCTCGATGAACTCTGCCGCCTCAGCCAACTCCGCCGCCTTACGCACCTGCTCATCGGTGGCTTCGTGGCGACCATAAACGAGGTTCTCGCGTATGGTGCCCTGAAAGAGAAACACGTCCTGGGACACGAACCCGGTGGAACCACGTAGCGACTTGAAGCTGAGTTGGTCGATGGGCACCCCATCAAGGGTGATGACCCCGGCGGTTGGATCGTAGAGCCGAAGTAAGAGTTTCAGCAGTGTCGACTTCCCCGCTCCGGTGGCACCGACAAT
>CAYQFM010000295.1:0-2002 GCA_964416735.1 uncultured Iamiaceae bacterium
TCGCCATGGCGGCGGAGATTGCCGATGGGTGGCTGCCGCTCTATTACTCACCCGAGCACCAAGACGTGTATTCGGACTCACTTTCAGGTGCCAAGGAGGGTTTCGAGATCATCGCCGGGGTGCAGGTGAACATCGCCGATGACGTCGAGACCGCACTTGCTTCGGTGAAAATGATGCTTGCCTTCTACATCGGTGGCATGGGCGCCAAGGGCGAGAACTACCACACCAACTTGATGGGCCGGTTCGGTTTCGAAGCGGAAGCTCTAGCAATCCAAGAGGCGTTCTTTGAGGGTCGCCGGGACGAAGCCGTTTCACTGGTGCCAGATGAGTTCGCCGATGCAATCTCGCTCTGCGGACCCCCGGAGAGGATCCGCGACCGACTCGCAGCTTGGGAAGAAAGCCCGGTCACGACCCTGTTGGTCTACTCGCCCGGCATCGATGGGCTGCGCCAGATGGCAGAACTGGTCCTCTGACCCTCGCCTTTGCCACTGCTACACGCAAGCAGCAACTGCACGCCCATAAGCGCTCACCAGAGCCTCTTGGCCCCGCTCCGTCGGGTGTACGCCGTCGGTTGTGAACGGCTCGCCCGGATCGATCGCCTCGAACCGCTCAATGACACTCGGAACATCGACCAGTCCGATCCTGGGGTCATCTTTGGCAATCTCACGGATGAAAGAATTCATGAGTCGGGCACGAGCTTGCGCGTCACCCTGCCTCGAAGGCATGGATTCGGAAACCAGGACAAGATGAATGCACTGCGCCCCGGGAAACAGACCGACCATGTACGCGAGATCCTCCGCCGAACCATCCAGGTCCCACCCTTGCATCACGTCATTGGTTCCCAACTCGATGATCACCTGATCTACCGGACCCAACGCCAACTCCGCCGCAGCCGAAATCTGCTGACCGACCCTGTACCCACTGCGCCCGTCGACAATCACCTCACGGTCAACCCCCAGCAAGTTCTCGATTATCGACCTGCCCTGTTCAGTTATCGAGTCCCCGATCACCACGACCGTCATCCGGTCGTCTGCCACCCCAGAGGTGCTCGGAGCGTTAGATGCGGTCCCGTCTTCGGCTCGACATGCGACCATACCGAAGCATGAGATCAGAATCATGAGAAGCACAATCGGTGCCGCGGCCCTAGTTCGCAAGTCTCCGATGACGTGTCGAATCAGTCCAGCCAGATTTCCCACGATCCGGTCTCCCATTGCGATCAGATCGTAGACATATGCCTCAGTACCCGAACACAACAGCCGTTTCAGAAACACCTGTCACAGGGCTGGTAATCGTATAAACTTGCATCATTGTGAAAATAAACTCTGAAACCAGGAAGGTGCCGGGCCTCTCGTTACGGAGTCGTGTTGCGGTTTCTCTGGGGCGCGTAGCCACAAGCGTTTCACGAATCATTCATGTCGGGTCGGGGAGCATGATCGGTGGACGTGTAGCGCTCACCGTGTATCCCGGGGTCCTTGAAGTCCTCACCAACGGTCGAACCGTGGTGCTGGTCAGTGCCACAAACGGCAAGACAACCACCACTCGCATGATCACCGCTGCCCTCGCGCTGACCGGCGACGTTGCCTCCAACTCCATGGGAGCCAACATGGCATCGGGTCACGTTGCCACGCTGCTCGACGCCAGCCCAGACGCAAAGGCAGTGCTGGAGGTCGATGAACGTTGGTTGCCGGAAGTTCTGGCATCAACCCGCGCTGACGTCGTCGCCCTTCTCAACCTCAGCCACGATCAACTGGACAGGACTCATGAGGTCCGGAACATCGCCGTCGAATGGCGTGAGGCGCTGCGGAAGACTCCGCCGAAGCACATCATCGCAAACGCAGAAGACCCGTTGATTACGTGGGTTGCAACCGATTTGGACGGAGTCAGTTGGGTGGGCACCGGCTTCGGTACCGAACACGACGTGGTCGGATGCCCGGAGTGTCGCACCAAACTGACATTCACCACACAGGACTGGTTCTGTGGTCAGTGCGGCCTCCGTCGCCCC
>CAYQFM010000296.1:0-1982 GCA_964416735.1 uncultured Iamiaceae bacterium
CGCGTAGGCACTCGTAGGTGACTGTCACAAAGTACCATAGATCGTGCACTGTGCAACTGTGTCATTCGTGGTAGTTTGTCCGGAGTCGAACCGAACGGTCGGCGGGGAGGTTATCCGATGGGCGAGGTCGCCACATCCGATGTCGTTGCCGAAGACCGTGGGAGCAATGCCGATCGCATCCTGGAAGCGGCGGAGGAGTGTTTCTCGCGCTTCGGCTTCCAGAAGACCTCCATGGAGGACATCGCCAAAGAGGCCGGAACCTCCCGGCGCAGCATCTACCGGCACTTTCCCGACAAGTCGGTCCTGTATGCAGCGGTGCGTGAAGCCCGGGCGCGGATCTATCTGGATGAGATCATTGAACGCACTGCGCTCGTGGAGGGCCTATCAGCGCAGATCGAGGAAGTGTGGCGCCTCACGACGAGATTCCTGCGGGAAGACCCCATAAACGCGGCCAACCATCCGAATGACCCCGACACCACTGTTAGAGCTGTGACCACCGAGGGTCGGGAGTTGCTGGCGATGGCGATGGACGTGATCATCCCGCTGATTGCAAGCGCACGTGATCGTGGTGAGGTGCGTTCCGATTTGAACATCGAGAGGGCGGCCGAATGGATTGCAAGGATGGTTTTCTCGTTAGCCGCAACACCGTCGGTCACCTTTGACCGCGAAGATCCCGACCAGACGACGGCATTCATCCGTGAGTTCCTTGTGCCGGGGATGCTCTGAGACTCGGGACCTCCCTGAGCCGGACTTTCCTGGGATATGGAGATCCTTCTCGAGCAGACACCTGACCGATCGGCGGCATTCCGGCAACCGGGTCCGGTTCAAGGTCCGGCCTATTATTGATACGTGTTCAGCGCGGAGAGAGCAGAAGCTAATCATGAGAATCATATGGACAAAGGGCTGATAGCCACTCGGCCACAATTTATGTTCAGAACACGTTCCAAGGAGTTGGGCGATTCCAGAGATCGACGGTAAGAAGCGAAACGAGCGACGTGACCGCGTGATACGTACCGCGATGGCGTTGGCCGCGGAGGGTGGGTATGACGCTGTCGTCATGCGAGACCTGGCTGACCAGGCAAACGTTGCCGTGGGTACGCTCTACAATTACTTCACGTCGAAGGACCACCTGCTGGCTGCCGCATATGTGGAGTGGGCCGACGAATTGGTCGAACGGGTACGGTCGCGGCCCAGGCAGGGTGAGACCGCCGCCGAGCGTGTTGCTGACGCTCTGGTTCGGATCTGCGAAGGTTTGGGACGCCAGCCGAAACTGGTCTCGGCGATCCTGACGGCAACCAACTCGAGGGCGACCGAGGTTTCCGAGCTCGATGCCGAGGTGGCGGTGCAGATCACCGAGGTCATCGAAGATGCCCTCGATATCGAGAACCGGGAACTCTCATTGCAGATTGCCGTTGTGCTCGAGCATGTGATGCACTCGGCGTTGCTGTCGTGGATACACGGCCGCTTGACGATGGATCAGGTAATGGAGACGATACGGATTACCGCTCATCTGCTCTTGGATCCTCGCTCGGTGGGAGTTCCTGCCCGCTGATCGTCGCCGTGTGATCCCAGGTATGTGATTCCTCGGTTGTGATACCTGGCACGTCGGTTCCAGCAACATCGGGTTGCAACGGTACTTGTGGTTGGTGTGCGAAGTGCCACAGTTGTAATTGGTGGCGTGTCGAGAGAAGGGATCTATAGTTATGAAGTATGGGACCGCCCACCGTCACGGATACGCGTGCAGGTGATGACGTATTGATCGGCGCCGAATCGTCGGACACTGTTGAGCCTGTGACGGTTGAAGACGTTGCCAGAGATGTTGTCGAAGACGTCGTCGACGATCTGACCGATGTCGGCGCGAGTGAGGGCAGCCTCGAGGTGGAGCACGGCCCTGTCGGGTCATCAGGAGCAGGTTCTCGGGCGCAGTGGCGCCAGGTTGCCATCCCGAGCGAACACGGTGGATGGGGTCTGACGCTAGAGCC
>CAYQFM010000297.1:0-1569 GCA_964416735.1 uncultured Iamiaceae bacterium
TTCGACCAGATAGAGCTCGCAGAGCGCCGGATCCGAGAGGGAACAGTCGGCCAGCTTGCCAGGCAGGGCAGCCACATCGAGCGCGTTTTTCTTGCGTGTCAGGTCGCGAGCCTTACGCGCCGCTTCCCGTGCCCGCGCGGCGGAGATGGCCTTCTCGATGACGGCATTGGCTGTTCGGGGATGCTCCTCCAGATACTGGGAGAGGAGTTCATTCATCACGCTCCGCACCGCGCCTTCGGCTTCGGAATTGCCGAGCTTGGTCTTTGTCTGTCCCTCGAACTGGGGCTCGCGCACCTTGACCGACAACACGGCCGTGAGCCCTTCTCGCACATCGTCGCCGGAGAGGCGGATGTCCTTGTCCTTCTTGTTGAGGTTGCTCGATTTCTCGATGTACTTGTTGATGACCGAGGTGAGCGCGCTCTTGAAACCGGTGAGGTGCGTCCCGCCTTCGTGGGTGTTGATGTTGTTGACGAACGAAAAGACGTTGTCGGCATAGCTGTCGTTGTACTGCAGCGCCATTTCGATGCCGATATCGTCCCGCTCGGTGTCGAGATACACCACGTCCTGATGCAGTGGCTTCTTGTTGCCGGTCAGGAAGACGACGAACTCCTTGAGGCCACCCCGGGCGAAAAAGATCTCCTCGCGCGGCTGGCCATCCCGCAATTCCTCCGGACGCTCGTCGCGCAAGGTGATCTGAATGCCCTTGTTCAGGAAGGCGAGTTCCCGCAGACGGCTGGCCAGTGTGGCCCACTCGTAGCGGGTCGTTTCCTGGAAGATCGTCGCGTCGGGCTTGAACCAGGTCTTCGTGCCGGTCTCCTTCGTGGGCACCGTGCGCAGTGTCTTGAGCTTGGTCGTCGTGACACCACGCGAGAAGTCCATGTAGTGTTCCCGGCCGTCGCGCTTGATCCACACCTTGAGGGTGTCGGAGAGTGCGTTCACCACGGACACACCCACGCCGTGTAGACCACCCGACACTTTATAGGTGTTCTTGTCGAATTTTCCACCAGCGTGCAGTACCGTCAGGGCCAACTCGACACCTGGCAGCTTCTCTACCGGATGCACGTCCACGGGAATACCCCGCCCGTCATCCTCCACGGTAATGGAATTGTCGGCGTGGATGATGACCTCGATTCGCTTCGCGAACCCCGCCAGCGCTTCGTCGATGGAATTGTCGACCACTTCGTAGACGAGGTGGTGCAAGCCTCGCGCCGAAGTGGATCCGATATACATGCCGGGGCGCTTGCGGACCGCTTCGAGCCCCTTGAGCACTGTGATGCTGTGCGCACCGTAATCGCCCTCACCGTCGTGGTCATGCGCGTCGCTGCCTGAGGTGTTGCTGTTGGCCATGGGGGAGTGCGGGATTCGGCGGAGTGCGTGCCTGGAAATGGCTTGCAATCACAAGCCAGAGATAACCTCGAAATCTACCCCGTCGCGCCCTGAAATGCAATTGTGCGCATACTGCATAAGTCGTTCATTGACAACATGTTACTGTGGCGTGTCAGGGTGACGGTGCGGGTGAACCGGATGCTCGATGCCAGGACGTCGTCCCGAGACATGCCCACGTGATGG
>CAYQFM010000297.1:1579-1893 GCA_964416735.1 uncultured Iamiaceae bacterium
CTCACTGGGGGGTACGTCAAGGCGGGGCCGCGATCAGCGCCGCAGCATCCACCGCAATCTGGCGATCGGGGGCCGCGACGCATCGCGGTTCAGTGACCGCAGCAGTTCCGGTTCCAGCAGGGTGAGTTCCTGCATCCAGGCATGCGTGGTCACCATCACCACGAGCGTCCCGTCCTGTTGCAGCAGCAGGGGTTCCGTCACACCGGCGATCTGCACGCCCACCAGCGTGGGCCATTCCGGAATCACCTGCGCCTGGGCCACACGGTCGGTAAGGCCGGCGTGTGCGAGCACCGAGGCGACCACATCACTCATGG
>CAYQFM010000298.1:0-1879 GCA_964416735.1 uncultured Iamiaceae bacterium
GTCCCGATCGACTTCCCCTGGAAGGCGCGTGACACGCACACCGGCCTTCTTCAGGAGACGCCCGGCTGCGTGATGCTGGATCCTGTGCAAGCGCTGGCGTTCGTGCGTTCCCGCTATTTCGAGATCAACGAGGGCGACGGGTGGAAGTCGGATCCGACGAGCGATTACGGACGTATCAGCCGTCAGCAACACTTCATTCGAGCGTCACTAAAGCGAGCAATTGCCAAGGGGATCCGGAATCCCTTCACCCTCAATCAACTGATCGGCGTCGCTCAAGAGGACGTGACGCTCGATAGCCAGATCACAAACCAGAACCTCGTAGATCTGGGAATGCAGTTCCGTAACTTCGACCCAGACAGCCTCGTCCTTCTCACACCTCCGACCACGGGTGGATGGGCGGGTGCCGCTTCCGTCTTGTATTTGAACGAGAAGGAAGCGCAGCCGATGTTCGACATTTTCCGTGGCGTCGACAGCACCTACGAGCCGAGTGCGATGGTGCAGGTCGAGGTCCGGAACGGCTCTGGCCGCAGCGGCGAAGGGCGAAAGGCGCTCGACGACTTGGCGGCGAGAGGGTTCGGCACGGTCCGGTCGACAGATGCGACACGGACGTCAGGTTCCGAAACGACAGTTCGCTATGCGCCGGGGAACGAGGCCCATGCCGTCGCCGTTGCCAGATTCATCGACGGAGACCCTGAGATTGTCGAGGACGACTCGTTGGCGGAAGACGTGACCGTCTCGATCGTGACCGGTTCGGACTTCGGCGGGATCCGTGATGAACCACGGCCAGTGAATGACTTCCAATGGTTCATCGATGCAACCACAAGCACGACAATGCTCGCAGAAGATGACGATTCCACTACTACCACGAGTTCCATCCGTGGTGAGGTGCCGGAGACCCCCGAAGGGATTTCATGTGGTTGAGAAACTGCACGGACTCGACACTGAAAATGAGGTGATCTGATGGCAACAATTGCCGTGATCGGTACCGGGTACGTGGGTCTCACGACCGGTGCATGCTTCGCCCATCTCGGTCATGAGGTCGTTTGCGCCGATATCGACAGCGGGAAGATCGAGCGACTCCAACGTGGTGAAATACCCATTCTCGAGACTGGCCTTGAGGAACTTGTCCACGAAGGACGGCAAACGGGAAGACTCAGCTTCGTGGTGGGAGCGCACGACGCGGCCTGCCGGGCGGAGTTCGTCTATCTGTGTGTTCCAACCCCCCAAGGGAGTGATGGATCTGCTGATCTGAGCTATGTCGAGGCGGCGGCGCGTGAGATAGCACCCGTTCTGCAAGCCGAGGCCGTCGTGGTCAATAAGTCGACCGTGCCCGTGGGAAGTACCCGCTTCGTGGAGCAGGCGTTGAGTAGGGCCGATATCTCGGTCGTCTCAAACCCGGAGTTCCTGCGCGAGGGATCGGCTGTCAATGACTTCCTCAACCCCGATCGTGTGGTTATCGGTAGCGATAACCGAGGTGCCGCTATCCGGGTGGCGTCTCTGTACGTAGACGTCCCCGCTCCATTGATGGTCACGGATTCGGCATCGGCGGAGACCATCAAGTACGCGAGCAACGCGTTTCTTGCGACGAAACTCTCGTTCGTCAATGCCGTTGCCGCCATCTGCGAATCGATCGGGGCGGATGTTGATGACGTGGTGCTGGGAATGGGCTACGACAAGCGGATCGGCCATGAGTTCCTGAGACCCGGACCAGGATGGGGTGGTAGTTGTTTCCCCAAGGACACGAGGGCGTTGCTGTACACCGCTCGCGAGGCCGGTTATGACTTTGACCTGTTGGCGGGGGTCGTGTCCGTGAACGAGCGGCAGTTCGACCGGGTAGCGGCCAAGATCGAGGCTATGGCCGGGGGTTCTGTGGAAGGAG
>CAYQFM010000299.1:0-743 GCA_964416735.1 uncultured Iamiaceae bacterium
AGTTCGCCAACCCAGGCTTTCGCCCGTGTGAGTACGTCGTTGTTGCTCATGGCGCCGGGATCTCTCTGCCTACGGCGTAGACCGTGGTGACTTTCTCGCGAGGGTCGAGGAACATGTACGTCTCACCGTCCTCGTGGGTGTGCAGGACCACAGCGACCACCAAAGAGCCCGCGTCGACTTCGACCACCCGACGCACTCTGTTGGAGGCGATGATCAGCTGACCAGGAACCAGGTCACGGGCGCGGATGACCTTGTTAGCCACCTGGGCGTCGAGGAAGTGCTGCTCGATGCGCGCCATCAGACGTGCTTCTTCGTGTTGTACTTGCCGAGACGGCCCCGGCAGCAGATCCTGCACATGAAGATCCCGTCCTCCCACGACATGTACTCGAAGCGGTGGTTGCACCCGCAGCCCTGGCAGTAAGTCAGCGTCGACGGGTCCGGTGCAGCCGGACGCTTACGCGCAGCCCTGGCCTCACGGCGAGCAGTCCACCAGGTGCTCCACTGCGGGGCGAACCTCTCCCACGATCTGACCCCCAGCATCAGCACCCCGAATACGAGCGCGAACGCCACCACGATCACCGCCAGGGCGATCATGAAATACCCGAACGCCTCGTCGGCAGGGGTGTCATTCAGGCCGGTGAACTTGGTCCCTATCGTCACAGTGACGAAATGGCCGGTCATATTGACCACGCAACCATGTCGTTGTCCGGATTGTCGGTGAACTCCCGCCACTCCTCGATCTC
>CAYQFM010000299.1:753-1854 GCA_964416735.1 uncultured Iamiaceae bacterium
GATACTCCTCCAGATATTCCTCGACGGCATCCTCCGGTGTGTGCGCGTCGACCAGAGCCACCTGACCGGCAGTTCTATCCTCAACTCGATACCAAGGCATCAGAACTCCCGATGCTCAGGGCACAGCGACAAATACTTGTCGGCGTACCAGCCCTCCTCGCGGGCGTCCCGCTGGGCATGGCTACGGCCGTCGATCGCGACGATGCGGGCTGTGCAGCCCTCGGTGTCGCACTCGATGACGGTGGCGGCGGATGTACTCAATTCAGTGCTCCTCTCGTGATTTCGTGGTTTTGGTCTTGGCCAGTGCCAAGTCGATGTTGGCCCGGGCGAGCTGCAAGTCGAACCAGGGGTCTTCCGGCGCCCCGTCACTGATGTTGACGATGGTGCGCAGCCGGTCCAGTAGTTGTTCGGCAAGCTGGAGGTGATCGGCGACCCTCTTGGACTTGCGGTGCAGGCCCGACACCGGATTACCCTTCCGGCTCCGGTGTCTGCTCGACCTCATCGGACTCATTCGCGTGGGCGATGATGCCCTCGATGGCCCCGGTGGCGGCGTCGTTGAGGATCTCCATGATCAGGTCGATGTCCTCGGCGACGAGCTCTCCCTCGCCACCTACCTGGACGAGCTCACCCTTCTCGAGGTCGATCATCCATTCGCAGGACGCCTTGGTTCCGTCGTCCTTTTTCTTCGTGAGCGTTCCGGTGAGTATCACTGCTCTCCTGGTGGTGTCGACAGCCCGAGGAAGTCTCGGACTGCCTTGCGCTGGGTGCGCAGGTCATTGAGTTCGGCAGCCATCTCCGTGGTGGTGTCGCTGGCTGCGGCCAGTATGCGACTGAAGTCCGACAGCCACAGGCGCACGTCCTCGAGGAAGTCGCACTCGCGGCGGTCAGGGTCGGGGTTGGGGAAGGGTTCGGTGACCGAGCCGCTGTAGCGCAGCTGGCGAAGTATGTTGGCCACCTCATCTCGGTGGACGTAGATGTCGTCACTCTCGGTGAGCTCGTAGTCGTTATCAGTCGTCATCGCCGTCCTTCGTCAGCAGTAAGTCGAGATTGTCGCCCTCGCTGGCCGGGCTCATCGTGATCTGGTCGATGATCGGGACCAGG
>CAYQFM010000300.1:0-1822 GCA_964416735.1 uncultured Iamiaceae bacterium
CGAGTTCCGTGATCAGTCGCTCTACCTCAACGAGCAGATTCTGCTGCTCGACGAGAAGCTGGCTCTGAACGTGGGCTTCCGTGCCGACCGTTCGAGTGCCAACGGCGACCGTGAGAAGTTCTATCTGTTCCCGAAATACTCGGGTTCGTACCGCTTCGTGAAGCCGTTCAGTGACAAGATCGACGAGTTCAAGGTGCGCGGCGCTTGGGGTCAGTCGGGCAATCGCCCCCGCTACGCCGACCGCGACATGCTGTACGCCAGCCCAGGCCAGATTGGTGGTCAGGGTACCCTGACCTCGAGCAGCGTCGTCGGAAACCCGGCCATCAAGCCGGAAATCATGAACGAGCTCGAGTTCGGTTTCGATGCCTCCTTCTTTGGATCACGCGTTGGTCTCGAGGCCACTCGCTACCAGCGTACGATCACGGACCTGCTGCTCACCTATCCGCTGGCCCCGTCGTCTGGTCTGACGAACAAGGTCATCAACGGTGGTCAGCTCTCGGTGCTTGGCACGGAAGGCGTGCTCTCGCTGGTTCCGATGCGCCGTGGCGGCTTCGAGTGGACGAGCCGCATCATCTACAACACCAGCAAGCAGTACACCAACAGTCTGCCCGTACCTGACTTCAACGTCGGCGGCAGCTTTGGCTCGGCGTATGGTCGGAACCGTATCGTGAGCAACAGCATCTCGACCAAGGTGTGGTCGAATGCACCGCTGCGCCGGAACGCGGCCACGAAGGCCTATGCGGTGGTGGACACGATCACGGGTGATGCAAACCCGATCCATACCACCACGTTCAGCAACGATTTCACCTGGAAGCGCCTGACCGCCTCCGTGCTGCTCGACTGGCGTGCGGGTGGTACGGTGTCGAACATGACGAACAACCTCTGGGATGAGGGTGGCAATGCTCGCGATTACGACGCGGTCGCGCCGACCCAGATGGTCGCTCCCAGCGGCTCGGGCAACCCGGGTGACCCGAACTACATCCCGGGCTCCATGCTCTGCGGCAACCGGACCCTGGGCGACTGCCGCTACGAGACATTCAACGCGAATGACACGCGCGTGTACATGCAGAACGGCACCTACGTGAAGGTGCGCGAAATCACGCTCAGCTACTCGGCGCCGGATGCGTGGGCGCAGCGGGTGAAGGCGAAGTCGCTCCGCTTCAACCTGAGTGGCCGCAACCTGTACATGTTCTCAGACTACTGGGGCTTCGATCCGGAGTTCAACAACTTCGGCAATCAGAACTTCAACCGGTTCATCGACCTCGCACCATTCCCGTCGAGCCGGCAGTTCTTCCTCAGCATCGACCTGGGGTTCTGATCCCATGACGACCTCCTTCAACTCCGATTCCCGGATGACCCGGTCGACCCTGCGTACCCTGGGTACGCTGTCTCTCGCGTCTCTCGCGCTGGCGGCCTGCAGCCCGGATACGCTCGATATCACCAACCCGAACAACGCGACCGTCGCCGGTGCGTCAAAGGATCCGGCGGCCCTGCAACTTCAGGCCAACGGCCTGCAGCGGCAGCACCGCGGTGACATGACCGGCTTCATTAGCAACGCCGGCGTGTTTGGGCGTGAGTTGTACAACTACACGCCCGCGGAAGGCCGCAATACTTCGCACTACCTGATCGGGATTCCGGGTCAGAACAAGATCGATCCCAGCGGCTTCGCCGCCGGCAACTGGGCCGGACCCTATGGCAACCTGCGCGACGTATTCAATTTCAAGAACACGGTGCAGAGTTCCACGGCGCTCTCCGAAGCGCAGAAGAAGGCCGCCATGGGCTTCGCACGCACCATGGAAGCACAGGAGCTGCTTCGGGCCCT
>CAYQFM010000301.1:0-1804 GCA_964416735.1 uncultured Iamiaceae bacterium
TCCTTGCCCGTTCGCCCGATGCCATGGAACCTGTTGCGGATGATCCACGATGGTTCCCACTCGACGTGGTCGATCCGGGACCACTCTGGACGGACGAATTCTCGAACCTCTTGGGCATCTTTCGGTGGGGTCATCAGCCCACATTCACAAAAGACTGACCATCAACCTCGTGCATTGAAGTCACGTCTCTGGGTTGAGGCCCACCTCTGGGCGAAGGGTCGGGAACAAAATCACCTCGCGGATGCTCTCTACCTCGGCGAGCAGCATCACCAAGCGGTCGATGCCAATACCCAGCCCACCGCACGGAGGTAGGCCGTACTCCAGAGCACGGATGTAGTCATAATCGACATCACCAGCTTCGAGGTCCCCCGCCGCCTTCGCGCTGGCCTCCACCTCGAAGCGAGCCAACTGGTCGATGGGGTCGTTCAACTCGGAATAGGCATTCGCCAGTTCCCTGCCGTCAACGATCACCTCAAACCGCTCCACCAAGGTCTGGTCGTCGCGGTGGACCTTTGCCAGTGGAGAGATCTCCCTTGGGTGATCCATGACGATGGTCGGTTCAAAGACGTTCGACTCCACCCGCTCGTCGTAGATCTCGAACATCAACCGACCGGGACCCCAGGAGTCCTCCCAGGTCAAACCCAGGTCGTCGAGCACCTTGCGAAGCTCTGAAACGTCCATGGACGGGGTCACATCCACTCCGACGGTCTCGTGGATCAGGTCGCGCATTGTCACCCGTCGCCACGGTGGAGCCAGGTCGATCTCACGCCCGCGCAAATTGACCTTCGTGGTGCCGTTGGCCCGCATGGCGGCACCTGCAACCAGTCGTTCGGTCAACTCCATCATGTCGGTGTAGTCGGCAAAGGCCTGATACACCTCGAGCATGGTGAACTCGGGATTGTGGCGTGTGTCGATGCCTTCGTTGCGGAAAACCCGCCCGATCTCGAAAACCCTCTCCATGCCCCCGACCAGCAGACGCTTGAGTGGAAGTTCGAGGGCAATGCGCAAGTAGGTATCCAGATCGAGTGCATTGAAGTGCGTGATGAACGGTCGGGCTGTTGCGCCACCCTGCTGGAGGTTGAGTACGGGTGTCTCGACTTCCAGAAAATCCTCACCGTCGAGCAGAGAGCGAATCGCAGCAATGGTGGCTATGCGAACCGAGAAGACCCGACGAGCATCCTCGTTCACCACCAGATCCACATAGCGCTGGCGATAGCGCATATCGGTATCGGCAAGGCCCTTCCACTTGTCGGGCAGCGGGCGCAACGCCTTCGCGAGCAACTCGAAGGCCTCCACCTTCACCGACAGCTCGCCCTTCTTGGTGGCCATTACCAGACCTTCGACACCCACCCAGTCGCCACGATCCAAGTCGTTGAAGTCAGCCAGGCGTTCTTTGCCTACAACCCCCTGAGATACGAAGAGTTGCACTTCACTAGAGCGGTCCCGCAAGTTGGCAAAGGTCAAGCGGCCCTGGTCACGCATGAGCATCAGGCGCCCCGCCACTCGCACCCGGACCTCGGTCTCGACACCCGCCTCAAGCCCACCGAACTCATCACGCAGTTCACCGATTGTCCGATCGCGGTCAAAACGGTACGGATACGGTTCGACACCGGAAGTGCGCAGCCGCTCGAGTTTCTCGAGTCTCAATTCACGAATGTCAGAGGGCGCGAGCTCCTCGGCTTCCTCTTCACTCATGTCATCCGTCCGGCTACTGATCCTGATCTGTCTTGTTTGGTCGGGCTGGCGGGATTTGAACCCACGACCTTCGGTCCCCCAGACCGACGCGCTAACCAAGCTGCGCCAC
>CAYQFM010000302.1:0-1784 GCA_964416735.1 uncultured Iamiaceae bacterium
ACCCGGATCGCAGATGGTGTCACCAGTCTTGGTGTTCTTGAAGCCGATGCCTGCGACAATGTCGCCGGTGAAGGTGTGATCGAGATCCTTGCGGTCGTTCGCGTGCATCTCGATCAGGCGGCCGATGCGCTCCTTGTACCCCGTCCGGGAGTTCAGGACCTGACCGCCCTTCTCCAGATTCCCGCTGTAGACACGGAAGTAGGTGAGCTTGCCCACGTGGGGATCGGTCATGATCTTGAAAGCGAGAGCAGAGAACGGAGCAGCGTCGTCCGCCTCACGCGTGAGTTGCGTGTCACCCTTCAGGTTCGTACCTTCCACCGCTGGAATGTCGAGTGGTGACGGCAGATAGAAGACGACCGCATCCAGAAGTGGCTGAACACCCTTGTTCTTGAATGCGGTTCCGTTCAGGATCGGGACGACCTCTCCCGCGACAGTGGCGCGCCGGATCGCAGTGCGGAGCTCATCGACCGTGATCTCCTCGTCGGCTGCGAACTTCTCGAGAATCGCCTCATCGGTCATGGCGATCGTCTCGATCAGGTTGTTGCGATACTCGTCGGCCTGCTCACGCAGGTCCGCCGGGATTTCCTGGACCTCCCACTTGGCGCCCAGTTCCTCATCCAGCCAGACCAGTGCGTCCATGGTGACCAGATCGACGACGCCCTTGTAGTGGCCCTCAGCGCCGATCGGCAGTTGGAGCACCGCCGGCGTGCACTCCAGCCGGTCGACGATGCTGGCGAGTGCAGCGTAGAAGTCCGCACCAAGGCGATCCATCTTGTTGACGAAACAGAGACGCGGCACGTTGTACTTGTTGGCCTGACGCCACACCGTCTCGGTCTGTGGTTCCACACCGGCGACGCCGTCGAACACGGCCACCGCACCGTCGAGGACACGAAGTGACCGCTCCACCTCGACGGTGAAATCGACGTGACCCGGCGTGTCGATGATGTTGATCCGGTGATCATTCCAGAAGCACGTCGTGGCAGCGGACGTGATGGTGATGCCACGCTCCTGCTCCTGCGCCATCCAGTCCATCGTGGCCGCGCCCTCATGGGTTTCACCCATCTTGTGACTACGGCCCGTGTAGTAGAGGATCCGTTCGGTTGTGGTCGTCTTACCCGCATCGATGTGGGCCATGATGCCGATATTGCGAGTCTTGAGAAGTGAGTGCGGGCGGGTCGCCATCGTTCGGAGTCCTACTCGAGGGTTTCGTTTTTCAACTTGGTCACTGTGGTCCGGCAAGATTCCGGCCGGACTTCAGGTCGTTCCGAGCCGGTGCATGGCACCGAAACCGGCGACCCGGGAATCAGAATGTCAACTTCAGGTCCGCCGTGAGGGATCCCCCACACGGCGGTACTACCAGCGGTAATGGGCGAAGGCCCGGTTCGACTCGGCCATCTTCTGAAGGTCCTCGCGACGCTTGACCGAAGCCCCGAGGCCGTTGGATGCATCGATCAGTTCATTTGCCAGTCGCTCGGCCATGGTGTGTTCACGCCGTTGACGCGCGTATCCGACGATCCACCGGATCGCCAGCGTGTTGGCCCGACGAGGCCTCACCTCGACGGGAACCTGATAGGTGGCACCACCGACACGCCTGGAGCGAACCTCGAGCTGCGGGCGCACATTGTCGACGGCGCGCTTGAGAGTACCGATTGCCTCGCCGCCGGTCTTCTCGCCCACCTTGGCCAGCGCTTCATAGACGATGCGCTCGGCGGTGGAGCGCTTTCCGCGCTGCATGACCTTGTTGACGATCTGGGTGACGACAACAGACCTGTAGATGGGGTCCG
>CAYQFM010000303.1:0-1782 GCA_964416735.1 uncultured Iamiaceae bacterium
GGGACATCAACTCATCCAGCATCCCCGCATCGACGAGCTGATCAACCGTCGCCTGGGCCGCCCCGCGTTTCCCGGACAGTGATCAGCGGATCATTTATGCTGCTTGATCACCAGCGAAGTATGCGGTGTGAGCTTCCCATGGAGTCCGGTAGCCGATCCCTGAGTGAAGCCGCTTCCGATTATATCGGATCTCGATCCAAGAAGCAACAGCATCCATCGCTTTCTTCCGGGTCGGGAACACTGTGCGGTACACGAACTCGTTCTTCAACGAAGCAAAGAACGACTCCGCCATCGCGTTATCCCAACACACACCAGTCCTACCCATCGAACCCCGCAAATCATGCTTGGCGAGGTAGGCGGCGAAGTCTGTTGACGTGTATTGAGATCCCCGATCCGAGTGGAAGATGCACTTGGCAGCGAGGCGGTGGTTCCGGCGGGCCGCGTCGAGCGCATCGGTCACCAAGCTGGTGCGCATGTGATCAGCCATCGCCCACCCGACAACCATCTTGGAGTAGCAGTCGATCACCGTTGCCAGGTACACCCAGCCCTGCCACGTCCGGATGTAGGTGATGTCACCAACGAGCTTGACGCCGGGCGCGGCGGCGGTGAAGTCGCGTTCGCACAGATCGGCCGGGCCCGGCTCACCGTCAGCGATCGTGGTCACCTTGTAGGGCTTGGGTTGGCAGGCCACCAGGCCCTCGTCACGCATGATCTGGCGGACCAGCTCGGGGCCGGCCTCGATGCCCTCGCGGTCGAGTTGCTCATGGACCCGCCGATACCCGTACGTCTCGTCCGACTCGTCGAAGACCCGCCGGATCTCGACCGTCAACGCAGCGCGTCGCTCAGCGGTCGCGGAGGCCGGCCGATTCCGCCACTCGTAGAACCCCGACGTCGACACGTCCGCCCACCGGCACATCTTGATGATCGGGTAGTTGGCCTTCTCCGCGTCGATGAACTCGTACTTCGAGCTCACCCTGACTCCCGGGCGAAGAAGGCCGCCGCTTTTCCCAGGAACTCGTTCTTCATTCTGAGTTCCCGGTTCTCGGCTTCGAGTTCCTTCAACCGGACACGTTCCGACACTGTCAACGGCTCTTCGGTGACCGGATGCGTGTCACGATGCTTGTCGACCCAGTTCCCCAACGTTCCCGCATTGATACTCAACTCGCGGGCAACCATCGCGATCGGCCTTGAACCATCGACAACCATCTTCACTGCTTCAGCTTTGAAGGTATCGCTGTACTGTGTTCTCTTCGAACCCATAATCTCCCATTCCTCTCAACGAATCGTAACAAGATCCGCTGTCCGGAATCCGCGGGGCAGGCCAAATGTCACCTCGATCTCGGGCTCGTCGCCTGCGAGCTCCGAGCGGAGCAGCTTGACGTCGTCGATGAGTGCGGTGTTCATGAGACCTCCCAGCGTTGCAACCGAAATCTGAGTGATCCAACTGCAGCGCGCCTCGGCCGGCCTTGTCGTGGCCAGAGAGGGCTCACAGCGCGATGCTGGACGTGCCCGTTTGACCCCTCTGACGGCCGCCATGTCTAACCAAACGTCTAACCAACTTGCCGGTACTGGCTGGACGGAACGGCACGTGCTGGACCGAACGGCACGCGAAGTGCCTGCTCAACGGCACCCGCTGGACCAGACGGCACCCCGTGGACGGGGTACTCATCGCTCATAACCCGAAGGTCGCAGGTTCAAGTCCTGGCTCTCCTGACGACGATGTGGGTCACGCGGCGGGTTGGGCGGGCTGGTGTTCGTGGGGCAGGGTGAGGGTGATCGGCC
>CAYQFM010000304.1:0-1778 GCA_964416735.1 uncultured Iamiaceae bacterium
AAGGCCGAGGCATAGGGGAGCGGTCCCCGTTGTCGGCCACCTCGTGAACCGTAAGGCTCGTCGTCGTGTGCGTTGACAGTCCTCAAACGATAGCGATTCAAGACTTTGATATCATCATGGTTCGAGGTGGTTCAGAATGGCGCAGGTCGTGATCCGGAACATTCCGGAAGAGGTGCATCGGGCGATCCGCGCCCGCGCCAAGCGTTCGGGGCGGAGCACCGAGGCCGAGATCCGCAAGATCCTCGCCGATGCCGTCCTCCCCGATGGAGGTCTGCGTCTGGGTTCGCTGCTGGTCGAAATCGGTAGGCAGGCGGGTGTCGGTGACAGTGATGTCGATGTGATCAACGGCGTGCGGGAACGTACGCCCGCAGAACCCATGGAGTTCGGGTGATTCTTCTCGACACCAATGTCATATCCGAGCCATTGCGACCGGACCCGTCCGGACGGGTCGTTGAGTGGCTGAATGCCCAGGCGCTCGAGGCTATGTTCCTTCCCGTCATTGCCGTTGCAGAACTTCGTTACGGCATCGCAGTCATGCCGGCCGGTCGGCGACGTGAGGCCCTGGCGGAGCGGATCGAGGGCGAGGTCCTGCCGTTGTTCATCAACCGGGTCCTACCTGTCGATGTTGCGGTGACCGCCAGCTACGCGAAGTGCATGGCCACAGCGCGACACGGCGGTGTGGGGGCAAGTGTTTCCGATGGTCTGATCGCGGCGATCGCCATTGAGAACAACCTAAGCATCGCGACTCGTGACACGGCTGCGTTCAAGGCGATGGGCGCCGTCGTGATCAACCCCTGGAGTTGCTGAGTTGAACTGAACCGCTGGTGACTGTGTCGGTGGAGTCCGAGTACCGTCGATAGAGATTCGTCGATACTCCACAGTTCCTCGGAGCTGAGATCCCCAAATCGCGACGCAGGCAGCGCTGCTCCGCATCTGATTGATGTCTAAGGGCTCTACGTGATGCAGAGCCGTCTGCGGCACGGCGACCTGGACATCGCGACCGAACTCATAATCAGATCGCTGCGTGTGCTGCTATATTGCATGCATGGCGTCTATAACTGTACGGGACGTTCCCGATGACACGCGTGACGAGCTTGCCTCGCGTGCGGCCAAGTCAGGTCGGTCCCTGCAGGAGTATCTGCGCATGGAACTGATCAGCCTGGCGGATCGACCTGATCCAGAGTTTCTGGCTCATCGAATCAGAGAGCGGAAGCAGCGCACAGAGTCGACTCTGTCAGCTGCAAAGATCATCAGGCATCGGGATGCAGGACGCCGATGAGCCTTGTGGTCGACGCATCCGTGGTTGTTGCTGCGCTGGTCGACTCCGGACCTGTAGGAGAGTGGGCGGAGGCGCTGTTGACCCTGGATCTGGTCGCGCCACAACTGCTCCACGTGGAGGTCGCGAACGTGCTTCGGCGTGCCGCCCACTCAGGTGACATCAGCGAGGACACGGCATCACTCGCTCATGTCGATCTACTCGACCTGCGCATTGACCTTGTTCCATATGAGGTTGTAGCGACCCGCGTCTGGGACCTCCGCCGCAACCTAACCGCCTATGACGCGTGGTATGTCGCTGCGGCCGAACTCATGGACTGCCCCTTGGCAACCCTCGACCAACGCCTTGCCGATGCACCCGGATCGTCATGCACCTTTCACACGCCGGGCGCCTAGTGCTCTGAACGGAAATGTTGGTGGGTCGCGTTCACCACATTGAGTGCCGTGAGGATTTCGGACAAGGACCGCGAGTTTGTCAACCCCTGGAGTGACTGATCCGGGGC
>CAYQFM010000305.1:0-1754 GCA_964416735.1 uncultured Iamiaceae bacterium
CAGGCTCCGATGCGTTCGGGTCAATGCTCTCTACAGCCCGTCGCGACGGTGACGAGTATGTCCTCAATGGCTCCAAGACATTCATCACCAACGGTCCCTACGCAGACACGATCGTGTTCGTCTGCAAGCTCGATGAGGGCAATCCTCGCAATGAGCGAAAGGTTGTGTCATTCGTGCTCGACCGTGGCATGAATGGTCTGGAGCAAACCAAACCGTTGCGCAAGATGGGGATGCACTCATCGCCCACCGGTGAACTGTTTCTCACTGATGTGCGTGTGGGTCGAGACCGCCTCATTGGTGAAACCGAGGATGTTCCGGCGGGAGGCCGCCAGGGCGCCAAGGACAACTTCTCAATGGAACGTGCTGGCGTTGCCGCCATGGCGCTGGGGATGATTCAGCAGTGCCTGAATCTAAGCGTTGATTACGCCAAGAACCGGGTGCAGTTCGGCCAACCGATCGGGCAGTTCCAGCTGATCCAGGACAAATTGGCTCGCATGGAGGTTCACCGCCTCAACGTGGAGAACCTCGTGTTCCGGTCGATCGAGATGGGCCAGGCGGGGCGGAGCCTGTCTCTGGCGGAAGCATCAGCCATGAAGCTCTATGCGGCCAGGGCAGCGGTCGAGGTCGCCATGGAAGCTGTGCAACTCTTCGGCGGTAATGGATACATGGCTGAATTCAAGGTCGAGCAGCTTGCCCGGGATGCGAAGGTCTTGCAGATCTACGCTGGCACCGACGAACTGCAGATCATTGCGATTGCCAAGGACCTACTGAAGGATTGATTCGGCTGTTACCTGTACGCAGAAATGACAAACGGCCACGCTTTAGCGTGGCCGTTTGTCGTGAGAGCTGAATGAAGAAGAGTTGCGTTCTTAGGCCTCAGGCGTTGGCGGTCTTGCGTGAGCGCTTGCGTGAGCCAAGAACCAGTAGGCCACCGACGGTGAGGAGTAGCACGCCCACCCGGATGAACATGCTGGAGTCAGAGCCGGTACGTGGAAGCGAGCTCCCTCCGGACGTGCCCCCGGGAGTTGCCGGTCGGGCGGTTGTGGTCGTAGTGGCCGACCTGACATTGAGAGCGGTGTTGAGCGTCGTGGTTCCATCCGATGCAACCACAGTTATCGAGCCAATCTGTGAGCAAGGCACGGTCCAAGGGAAGGTGAAGTTCCCTGAAGCATCCGTGGTCACGGTGCCGATCGTCTGGCCACCAACCGTGAGAGTCACCTCGGTGCTGGGGGCGAAGCCCTCACCCGTCAGGTTGATCGATGTACCACACACCGGATTTGAGTCGCTGGTCGCGAAGGTTGCACCCCCCGGGTAGTCCTGGGCGTGAGCCGATGGCGTGGCCAGTGCCAGTGCGGCGACGATCGTAATGACCATCGCCAAGAATCGTGCCGACCTCGTCAAGTGCATTCTCATCAGACCTCCGGTTGTACAGCGCCGCTCTACCGCAGTGCATTCAGCGTCAAGCAGTCTTGCGCGTCAGGCTCGTGATGTCCAGCCTTTTACGGGTGCGATGTTGGAATCCGATGGATGACAAAGACTTGGGGACTGATGCAAGTGCTGTTTGGGAGGCTATTTCTGGCCGGATTGTGATAGGCGTGATTCGCGGAGTGGGGATAGGGTTCATCACGATGCGTGACATTCGCTTGGGGATGTTGGCCGTATTCATGGCGGTTTCAAGCGTGCTCACAGCCTGTGCCAATGATGGCGATGCGGTAATTCCAACGCGTGGATCATTCGGCAGTGTTGCTTCTATG
>CAYQFM010000306.1:0-1052 GCA_964416735.1 uncultured Iamiaceae bacterium
CGTCAGCGTCGACCGTTGCGTTCGCCTCGGGCAACGACCTGAACACCGTTGACCTTGATTCCGGGACACAGAATGTATTGAAACCGCCCGAGCAGATGAACTCCGGTGCGGGTGGCGGTGGCGTTCCGGTGGGTAGCACCGGTGTGGTGCGCCCTGTTGTAGCGCAGGGTTGCGTTTACGGCGCATGGCAGTCAAATGACCCCTGGTTGGCGCGGGTGTGTCCAAACACACCAAGAGCAGATGTTTCGAGCAGTGTGCAGGGTTGGTCAGGCGGCACTTCCGTATTCAGGGTCAATCACGAACGTGTTGTACTCAACTCCGTTGCTGATGGCGGTGGTTTCCTGGTTGACAAGGACAACGTCGTGAAGGCAGTGAAGGGTTGGGAGACCGCCAAGAAGATCAAGCCGGAAGAGATGACAGATCAGGGCAACATCAAGAATCCTGACCCGCTTCGTGATTGCAAGGACTCTCAAGGAACCAAGACCGATGCTGTTGATTACCAACTTGACGCACGCGTTGGCATCCCACGTGTTATTTCGTTGGGCGACATTCCAGGCCTTCAGGCACCGCGCTGTGGAGTCCTGAAGTTCTCGAAGAAGTTCGACGTCCAAGGTGAGGCCGAAGTGGAGTGGGTAGCGCCGGGCGAAGCGATTCAGGTCACGGCTGCAACGGCTGGCACGATCCAGATCAACTACACCGTCGATGACGGGGGGTCTGCCAGCCAGGCTGACAGCGCGACGCTGAGCATCACGGTCCACGAAAATTCCGCCGTGGATGATCAACCTCCCGTCCTCGAGAGACCGAATGAGGCCCGTCAGGCAACCTTGGCCGTGGCGGGTCAGGCGATGATTTACAACCCCCTCTTGAAGGCGTCAGATCCAGAGGGGGACGCCATTGCTGTTATTGACGCCTGCGTGGGTGAGGCGTCATGTCTGGACACGGCGCCCCCACGACCGACATCACAAGGCACGGTTCAGTTTCGATCGGACGGCCCGATTCACTTCAGCCCACCACTCGGGGTGACGGGGCGGACAATGGTGTCGTTCAAGGTC
>CAYQFM010000306.1:1062-1742 GCA_964416735.1 uncultured Iamiaceae bacterium
AGGCCAAGGGGTCCGTTGACGTGCAAGTTCAAAGTGCCGAAGAAGCGGTGCCCGTGTCCCACGAAGACCGCATCGAGGTGGTTAGGGGCACTCGAGCAAATCTTGACCTACTTGGAAACGATGTCTCGCCCTCGGGTCGTCCATTGGTGCTAATGGCAAATGAGGTTGTCTCCACAACGTCGGGCAACGCCGATACCGTGAGCAGCCAGCTTAAGGTCGCAAGCGATGGCGCAAGTCTGGACATATCTGATCAATTGGCCGTGGGATCGACCCTGATCAAGTACAAGGTTTCGGATAATGGCCCTGGAGTAGGGGGCCAGGGTGTAGATGGTGTTGCGAGGATCGACGTCGTCGAACCCGACGACGCTTTACCTCCGGTGGCGGTTCGTGATGACATCTCGGCTACAGCGGGTCATACAGCGTCCATCGATGTCTTGAAGAACGACTTCGACCCGGGTGGGCGGGTCATGGCGATTCGCTCGGTGAGCATCGTCAGCGGAGCGGAAGTCGGAGACCTCAAATTGCAGGTGGACACCGATATGGCGACGATCAAGGTGACCCCACCCGCCGACTTCGACGAGACCGAGCGTGAGCCACTGGTCGTGCGTTACATGGTTTCCAACGGAACTCTAGATGCAACAGGCACGTTGGTTGTCAGTCCATACAGAGGACGCACACCG
>CAYQFM010000307.1:0-1727 GCA_964416735.1 uncultured Iamiaceae bacterium
GAAAATCGCATCAGGAGCGGCTCGGTTCATCAGATCCACACCGATGGTGAAACCCTCAAATGCAGCCAGGCGTTCGGCAGCCTCGGCTTCATCGCCCATCGAAACCCACACATCCGCGTAAACAGCGTCGGCGCCTTGAACCGCTTCTTTCGGATCATGAGTGACCAGCGGATGGCAACCGGCCGCACGAATGCGGGCCAGGTCGTCATCGCTATGGCCGTAGCCGGGCGGCGTGGCAAGGCGGAAGCCGACACCAAGTTGACCCGCCGCGATCGCAAGTGAACGAGAAACGTTGTTGGCGTCGCCCACATAAGCAATGGTCCGACCCTCAAGGGAGCCGAACTCTTCCTTCATGGTCAGCATGTCTGCCAGCGCCTGGAGCGGGTGTGCAGCGTCGGACAGCATGTTGACGATTGGCACCGGCGAAACGGCAACCATCCGTTCGAGTTTGGAGTGTTCAAATACCCTGGCACCGATCGCCGCGTGGAAACATGCAAGGGTGCGGGTGACATCCTCGACGGACTCCCGGACATCGAGACCCACCTCGTCACCGCGGATGGTCACGGGGTGGCCGCCCAACTGCACAACGGCCATCTCCATCGAGTTGCGCGTTCGAGCAGAGGGCTTCTCAAAGATGAGCGCCATGCCTTTGCCCGCCAGCGGAGCAGCAACCGACGGTGACGCGGCACTCGACGGCAAAGCAGCGCGGTCAAGCACCTCGACGAGTTCCTCCGCGCTCAAGTCATCGATCTCCAGGAGATGTCGCATCACACACCCGCTCCCTGTTCGTTTCTCACCTTTGCAATCACACGCGTGAGAATCTGCGTTGCCTCGTCGATCTCGTCGTCGCTGACGAGAAGGGGTGGAGCAAAACGCAGCGCACTCGCCGTGACGGCATTGACGACCAGCCCTTCGTCCAGGGCGCCAGACGCAACGCGCTTTGCATCGAGGTCGGATTCGAGTTCGGCCGCAAGCAGCAGACCGAGCCCACGCACGCGAACAACACCGCCGAGTTCGGCGAGTTTCGCACGCAACACTTCTCCGGCCCGCTCGGCTCGACCCGGTACGCCTTCGCGTTCCATGATCGCCAACACTGATCGTGCTGCGGAGGCTGCCAGAGGTTGGCCGCCGTAGGTGGTGGCATGGTCGCCCGGCTCGAATGCAGCAGCGACATCACGCCGCGCCCAACAAGCGCCGATCGGCATTCCATTTCCGAGGGCCTTGGCCATCGTGACCACGTCCGGAGAGACGTCGAAATGATGATGGCCGAACCAACGACCGGTGCGACCGAGGCCGGTCTGGATCTCATCGACCATGAACAGAATCCCCCGCTCATCACAGAGTCGCCGGACGCCCTTGAAGTACTCAGGCGTAGTCGGATTCACCCCTCCCTCACCCTGGACCGGCTCGAGCAGCACCGCTGCCACCGAGGGATCGATTGCAGCTTCGAGTGCCTCCAGGTCGTTCCACGCAACGTGAACAAACCCTTCAGGAAGAGGTTGAAAGGCCTCGTGCTTTGTTGGTTGACCCGTTGCGTGGAGGGTGGCGAGTGTGCGTCCGTGGAACGATCCGTAGGCACTGATCACCTTGTGGCGACCGTGGCCCCCCCACTTTCGGGCGAGTTTGATAGCCGCTTCGTTGGCCTCGGCACCCGAGTTCGAAAAGAAGACCTGACCTCCCCCACCGAGCAGGCGGTCGAGGGTCGTCGCAACCTCGGCACCCGGTTC
>CAYQFM010000308.1:0-1698 GCA_964416735.1 uncultured Iamiaceae bacterium
CCCCAACTCTTCACGGGTCTGATTGATGCGTCTCGTTTTCAGTCTTCTGGTGTTCAACTGAGCTGATCGAGGGCATGGGACGCTCGTTGGCCTGACTCAAGTAGCTGACGTCGTGAACCCTCTGGGTCAGCGAGGGGGTCAGAGGCGTGTTGGGACGCGACGGATTCAGGGTTGCGCCGGTTGTTGTTGGCCTCGGGCTGGTTTCACATGATGAGATCGATGCGCTGGTAGGCGCCGAGGATCACCTCTGCGGTTGGCCAGCCTTCAGCTATGCGCACGATCCGACGTCGGGCCCGATGAACAAGGCGTCCGGGTGTGTGCAGGATCGCCCAGCGCAGCGTTTTGGGGCGGGCGTTGATCCAAGAGCCAGTGAGACACAGCAGTTGGAACCATCGCAACAGATCAGCGCCGAGAGCGACTGCGATCAGCCAAGCCTGGTTCGAGTCGAAGTTGGTGAACGGAAAACGGCACAGTCCGGAGTCCTTCAGCCTCTGGATGTGTTGTTCGACGTGCGCGTGGGCACGCATTGTGGCATCGAGGTCTCGGGGATCACCGTCTTGGTCTGTGTAGAAGCCCCAGTAGCGAAACTCCATAGAGGGGAACAAACTGCGCTGCGCGCCGGGGTGGCGCGGTTCACGACGCACGATCAACCGGGTGCCCTCGGGGAGCTTCTTGTCGTCGATCAGTGAGGTCAATTCGACCACCGCAGCGCCGTCGTCACGGGTCTTGCCATCGCGTCCCAGAGCTGCCAACCACACCGCAGTGGTGCCTTGCGCGTCGTCGATCGCCGTGGTGATCTGGGGATTCGAGCGTGCGGTTACATAGAAACCGACGTTGCGTTCCCGACACGCGGCCAAGAACCCTTCTGTGCAACCAGCCGAATCAACGCGCACCACAACGTCACGCTCAGCCAACTCAGGACTGTCTCCACAGGTGTGACCGGCGGAGATATCACCGGGCAGTTGTGCGAGGGCCTGGTCCAATACGGCCACGTGATCGGTGACGGTGTTCGCCCCGGCGTTACCTGGCCGCAGCACCGCGGCGAGGGTCTCGCCGGTCGCGTCCGCGAAGCAAAACATCGGATGGAATCCAAAACCGCCCTTGAACGTGGGAGCGGTGTGTTCCTTGTTCTCGGAATGGATCTCCACAAGTGACGCATCGATGTCGAGCACTACCGGATCGGAGCCGGTGGTGACATCTGTTCGTGACCACACCTCGGCACGAAGAGGCGCGATCGCAGCGGCGATACGGGTCCGGTCTTCGGCGGTGATCTCGGCGAAGGTCCGCGCGACAGTCGTGTCCGAAGGAACCGACCCGAACAACTCCGGACCGGCGCGGAGATGCTCGATGTCGAGACACGACTCGCCACCACCGGCCAACACAAGCGCGGCTTGGGTCAACACCTTGCCTCGGTCATGGAGCGGAACGCCCGGGCCTTGCCAATGCACTGCTGCTGACAAAGCATGACTCAAGCCCAGTCGATCCACGAACGAACCGAGCGCGTGTAACCCGACATGGGCCACGACCCCCGTTCCGCCAGATTCCACCTTTACGCGACGTGTGCTGTTAGCGTTCACCTTGGAAGTGCCCTTCTTTTGTGGATTCTGCTGTAGTTGAGAACCAGCATTCTCCCACGTCAGAAGGGCTTTTCCGCGGACGCGGAGCAACCGGATCGGTCAGTGTCGTGAAGAATCAGGG
>CAYQFM010000309.1:0-1673 GCA_964416735.1 uncultured Iamiaceae bacterium
TCCTCGGAATTGTCCTCGGCGAATGTGGAGAGTATCCAGTGAACCATCCCACGTCGACTCCCAGGGTTGCTCGAAGGCCCAGCATTCCCGAACGGCGAGAACGCAGTTCCTCACGATCCTTGAGCACCCGGCTACGTCGACAGCGCTGATCGCTCGTCGTCCGCGTCTATCGGACTTGGGGTTGCCGCTCACTGGCCGCCATGCGCGGCAACAGTTGGGAACTGACGACTATCGGTTGGCACTTGATGATGTCAATATTTGAGGCTCAAAGTGATTGAGCAATGGAACGGATCGGCTTAGGGTCTGATTGGACAGCGTCGGAGCAGACGACGTGCGCTTCGCGGGGGATTGGGGAAGCACATGACCGGGACACGAGTTGGATGCTCTACCCGTACATTTCTTACGGTCTTGGCTGCGCTGACCGTCTTGTCGGCGACGGCATGTATGCAGGGCCCGCCACCCGGTACCGGGGGCACGACAACGACGACCGTCCCGGGTGGTGATCCGGGTCACACAGATCAGATAACGGTTGGTGATTGGACCGCAATCGTCGAGGTCGACGAGGCCCTGGGGCTGGTGGTCGACGTCACAGGTGCCGATGGCAGCGAGCTTCCTCCGGCACCCGATGATGCCGAGTTCCCGATGGGTCCGCTGGCAATCACCGTTGACAACGCCACCGCTGGCGCTGTCATAAAGGTGACCGTCACCATAGACAAGCCCGCAAACGTTGTTTACAAGCTCCTCGATGGGCAATGGGACCGGTTCCGTTGGAACGGGACGACCGGGGCAAAGCTGACGCCGATCAAGGACAGTGAGGGCAACGCGACAGGCACGATCATCGAGTTGTACCTACAGGATGGTGGCCGAGGCGATAACGATGGTGTTGCGGATGGACACATTGCCGACCCGGTCGGACCGGCCAAGGCAACCGAACTGACAGTCACAACTCACGACCTGCCTCGTATTACCGAAGGTCAGGCCTTCGACATACCGCTCGAGACTGCTGGCGCTCAGGGCCCGGTCACCTGGACCCAGACCGGCGGGTTCCAGGGGCAGTACCAGCTCAAGACCCCTGACGGCAGAATCCACGGCCTGCAACTTGAGGTGACGCCGGACGGTCACCTCAAGGGCCTGGCGCCCCTAGGAGGCACCGATGGCTTTCCCGGGCTGTACCAGAACTACGGCCCTCTGCCTGTGCGGGTCGAGGCGACCGATGGTGTGACGACGGTATCGAAACTGCTGGTGGTCGGCTTCGAGTCGAGCGACCCGCCTGTTGATCTGCCCACATCGACCGCAGGGTCGCTGCCCGACGGCGAGAGCATAAGGTTCTGGACCAACAGTCCGGTCGACAGGTCGGACTGTGAACCTGGTCATTACTGCGGCATGTATTGGTTCGCGCCCGACCTCAGGTACAGGACTCTTGGCGCCGATGGCCAGTGGAGGCCCGAGGAAGAATCGTTGTCAACCACAACGCTTGGATCCGTACCGGAGTTTCACTGGATCACGATGTCTCCGAACGGGTCGGCCGCGTTGATAACCCACAACAACTGCACCGAGGTTGACAACCAAGAAGTCTGCGAACCACGTCGTGTCGAACTGGTGGACTCCGAAACCGGATCACCGCTGGCAAACGGCACACCCCTCGCTGACCAACTCACCGCGGCCTCACAGGT
>CAYQFM010000310.1:0-252 GCA_964416735.1 uncultured Iamiaceae bacterium
AGAGTTGTTGCTGCCTTCTACTTCTGAATTCAGAAACTCAGCCGGAAACAAGCACGATGGCAAGACAGCATTGAACTCGGACCGGTCGAGTTTGGAGTTGGACGGTCTGACTCTCGAGCGACGAGGGCTGCTGTTGTTGGACCGGTGCACGCTAACGGTCTCCCCCGGCGAAACTCTCGCCGTAATGGGGCCGTCAGGCGCGGGAAAGACCACCCTGCTGCGGACTATGGCTGGCCTCACACCCACGGCATC
>CAYQFM010000310.1:266-1671 GCA_964416735.1 uncultured Iamiaceae bacterium
AGACCCCCGATTACTGCCGTGGCGTTCCGCCCTCAAGAATGTCGAACTTGTGCTTCCCAAAGCACAGCGCCACAAGGCGCGTGAATGGTTGGACCGTGTGGGATTGGCCGATGCATCTCACCTGTATCCGATTGCACTGTCCGGAGGGATGCGCCAACGCGTAGCCATCGCACGTGCCCTCGCCTGTGATGCATCTCTGGTGCTCGTCGACGAGCCGTTCGCCAGCCTCGATGCGGAGACCGCCGAACGCTTGCGGACCATGTTGACCGATGAGTTGGGACAACTGGACCGTCCGGTCGTATGGGTCACCCACAACGCAACCGAGGCCGGTTTGGTTGCCTCAAAGATCCTCGAAATGAATGGCCCGCCGGACGGCACATGGAAGGTGTCACCGGCGATAGCGCGGTAGCCCCACGGACCAGTCACTTCGCCGTCCAGTCACTTCGCCGTCGATTACACCCCCTCGAAGAACCCGCAATAGAGAAATTGAAAGGCAATTTGGAGATGCACACCCGATCCCTCAGCCCCACCAAGCGCAACCTTGTACTGACCGCGTTCCTGGTGGCCTTCGCAATGCTGGCCGCAGCCTGTGGAGGATCGTCAACAGATTCATCTTCAGAAAAGAAGACGGACACTTCTGCGGCAACGAGCGACGACGCCACAGCAACCGCTGCAGTCGAGAAACTCGAGAAACTCCGCATCTATCATCCCGAGACGCTGGCTTTCGCGGCACCTTTCACCGTACTGAAGGACAACGGCGGACTCGGGGTCATCTCCGACAATGTCTCCATCGACACTTGGTCCACACCAGACATCCTGCGATCGCTGATAACCGCGGGTGAGACCGATGCAACAGCCGTTCCCACCTACGTCGGGGCAAACCTCTACAACAAGGGCATGGATGTCAAGATGGCCGCCGTGTTGGTGTGGGGCCTACTCTACGTCATAGGGCCCGATGGCACGCCTGCGCAATGGGATTCGCTACGAGGCCAAACGGTGATGGTTCCGTTCCAGAACGACATGCCCGACCTCGTCTTCCGATTCCTTGCAGAGAAGAACGGTCTGAAGGCGGGTGAGGACTTCAAGATCGAGTACTACGCCGCACCACCCGAGGTTGTGTCCCGTCTGGCTTCGGGTAAGGGCCAGTGGGCCGTACTGCCAGAACACGTGGCTACTGCCGTGCTCAGCCAGGCGAAGACCAACAACATCGCCATCGACAGGGTGCTGAACCTCCAGGACGAGTGGGCAACAGCAACAGGTCTCGAACCACGGATCCCACAGGCTGGCGTGGTCGTCTCCAAGGAGATCTCATCGAAACCTGGCACGCTGGGTGCATTCCTGGACGCTCTTGAAGCTGCTGTGGCCCAAGTCAATACCGCCGATGAAGCCACCGTGGCATTGCTGT
>CAYQFM010000311.1:0-500 GCA_964416735.1 uncultured Iamiaceae bacterium
GTAGCGCCCCTCGAGATAGCGCCTGTTGATCGCCTCACTCTTTCGAGGTGACAGGTCCACTAGTGGGTAAAGCACGGTATTACCCGTTTCGTATTTCTCGGTGAACCAGATCTGGTCCCGCCCGAGCAGAACGTTGCCCGTGCTGTCAGGAAGTAGCGATGCATCGTGAGAATTGAAGATGAGTTGGGCCCTGTTCGGATTGGCTTCAGGATCCTGAAACAGCCGTACCAGTTGGCTGACGAGGGCCGGATGGAGGCTCGCGTCGAGTTCATCTGCGAGAAAGACCGAACCCTCGGCAAGTGCTTTCGTGATGGGACCGATCAAGCCGAACCAGACTCGCGTACCCATGGATTCCTCCGGTGCCTCGAATTCGACCTCTATACCATCGCCACGGTGAACGAGTCTCACCCCGAGTTGTTCCACGGTCAGACCGTCGTCGCCGTCATCGTCCTCCCGGCCACGGATGATCCGGCCCGCGCGGCGGACTCGTTCTGCCAACA
>CAYQFM010000311.1:510-1594 GCA_964416735.1 uncultured Iamiaceae bacterium
TCCGCCGCACGGAGTAGAGCGAGAACATTCTCACGGTAACGGTCATCATCGAGAAGTTCGGCTGTGAATGCTTGACGATGGGAGCGACTCTCGAACTCGGCAAGTACCAGGTTGCGGGTGAACCACTTGTAGAGAGGCAGAAGAACCGGATAAGCCGTGGCTGCGGCAGTCGAGACGAGAAGGGCATTCGGTCGCAGCAGGTCGACAAGTGCACCGCTCCTGGATCGAACCGTTGAACCAAATTGCACCTCATCAAGTTCACGTCGGAAGACCAGAGCGGCTCGACCCTTGGGATACCGGAAGCACCACTCCTCGAGCACCATGTGGTCGTCGACGGTGAATCCGTAATCGTGTCGTACGCCATCGAGGACTATGCCGATCTCGAAGCGGGAGGGCGATGTTCGTCCTTCGCCAGCAAGCACGAATGGTCGCCTTGGGATTCCACCCGTCGGGTCCCCACCACGAAATGAATGTAGGACGAAGTGACGCATGTCGTTCATTGCCCGGAGTGCGTTGCTCTTGCCGGATCCGTTTGCACCGAAGATTGCGGCAACTGGAAGCACGCCGATGGGTGATCCGCCCTCCCGCCACGCAACTCGACGTACGTAGCCTTGTTCCGCCATGCCGGTGGCCAACATGGAGAGTTCGAACTCATCCAGGAACGATCGGACGTTCTCGGCACGAAAATTCAGCAGCACCGAGGCACCAGATACGACTTGATCGACGGTCATCATCCAATTATTGCAATAAACTAGCAATAAACGCCATCAGACTCAGTCTTGCACCCTGGCAGTGGGCCGTGGTGGCGCCACTCACGCATCAGGCTGGTGGCGAAAATCCGACTCTATGCATGACGAGTAGAGTCGGACAGGGTTCAGGCATCGAGGTAGTTGAATCGGGCAATGCGGTAGCTGGGGATCCGCAGGGGGCTGAGTGGGCATCACGTTCGATGACATCACGACCGGGGAACGTCTGTCAGGGGTCACCGCCGACGCTGATGTCGCAGTCGTGGCCGCTCAGCCCAACGGCGACACGTCGCTCACCCTCGTCTACCGCACCGACTCGGGAGAACTCGGCGAGCGCA
>CAYQFM010000312.1:0-1575 GCA_964416735.1 uncultured Iamiaceae bacterium
ACGGTTTCGAGGGTCTCTGTCAGCGAGCCGATCTGGTTGACCTTGACGAGGATGGAGTTGGCCACGCCGCGATCCAGCCCCATCGCGAGCCGTTCGACGTTGGTGACGAAGAGGTCGTCACCCACCAACTGCACCCGATCACCAATCGACTCGGTGAGAAGCTTCCAGCCGTCCCAGTCGTCTTCGGCCATGCCGTCTTCTATGGACACGATTGGATACCGAGAGGTCAGTTCCGCGTAGTAACCGGCCATCTCTGCCGAAGAGAGCTCCCGTCCCTCGCCAGCCAACACGTAGCGGCCGTTCACGAAGAACTCCGATGAAGCCGGATCGAGGGCGATCGAAATGTCAGCACCTGGCGAGAACCCGGCCTTCTCGATTGCCTCAACCAGAAGTTTGATCGCTTCTTCGTTGGAAGCCAGATTTGGAGCAAACCCGCCCTCGTCGCCCACCGCCGTGGACAGACCTCTCTCAGCGAGCACCGACTTGAGGGTGTGATACGTCTCGACACCCCATCGCAACGCCTCCGAGAACGATGCCGCTCCAATGGGCATGATCATGAATTCCTGGAGATCAACATTGTTGTCCGCGTGCTCCCCACCGTTGAGAACGTTCATCATCGGCACCGGCAGCACGTGGGCGTTCACACCACCCACATGGCGGTAGAGCGGTACGCCCAACTCCGACGCAGCAGCCTTTGCAAGGGCAAGAGAGACTCCGAGAATGGCGTTTGCTCCCAGTCGGCCCTTGTTGTCCGTGCCATCCACGTCGAGAAGGATGCGATCCAGATCCCTCTGGTCCAGCGCATCGAGCCCGACAATCGCGTCGTAGATCTCATCGTTCACATGCGAAACGGCCTGCAAGACGCCTTTACCGCCGAACCGGTCGCCCCCGTCACGCAGTTCCACGGCTTCGAATGCGCCTGTCGATGCACCGGAAGGGACAATAGCCCTCCCCTGCGCGCCGGAGTCGAGCACTACCTCCACCTCGACGGTTGGGTTTCCACGCGAGTCAATCACCTCACGCCCGACAATGTGTTCGACAATGCTCACTCGGATCTCCTGTCCTGAACCAGGTGCAAATGGCACCGATTGTCAACGGCACCACGTGTGTATGAATCGTTGCAGGTGTGGCCGCACGAAACGCGCACCCCCACCATTCGCCTCTCACCCACCGGGCGATGTCTCCGCCTCTTTCATTCCGCTTTCGACGCTTCCGCTTCCATGACCTTGCCACGGTGACGTATGGCAGCGCCTCGCAGCGCCGCCTCTGGATCGACGTCACAGCGACGCGCCACATCCGCTACGGCAAACAACAGGTCACCCACTGTCGTTTCGTCCAACTTCAGATCGTCCAACTTCAGATCGTCCGCGGCCGAGTCAACCATGGACCCCCGTAATGTCTGCAGTGCCTCCGTCAAGGACGCTGCGGTGGGAACCTCGACACCGAGTTCGGCCAGCGTCGCCGTCTTCTTGTGGATCTTGAGCGCGAACAGCAGAGCCGGAAGGTGATCCGGAATGCCCTCGAAGACACTGGCACGGCCCTTCTCCGCCTTCTTGATCTGCTCCCAGTTCCGCA
>CAYQFM010000313.1:0-1561 GCA_964416735.1 uncultured Iamiaceae bacterium
GATGTTCCTAGGCATGGGAACTGCGCTTTCCCGCGTATTCGAGGGGCTCTGGCCGCGCGTGGGCCAGAGATTCGGATAACCGCGCTCAACTGGTAATACCGGCGGCGAGTCGACTCAGTGGTGTGTGCAATCGTACGGCTGAGGTGGTGCTCTCAGCTTCTGCAGCTTTGAACGCGGGTCCGCTGTCGCTACGTGTCGGCGGTGATGTCGCCGATGGCAAGGTCGACTTCGGTGTCATCGTAGACGGCGACGATGCGAAGGTGCCCGCCGGTTGCTTCGATGAAGCGGGCAAGGGTGGCAAGGCGAAGGTTGTCGCGACGTTCGATCTTGGAGACGTCACCTTGAGCGATGCCGAGTTCTTCGGCGAGTTGGGTCTGGGTGAGCCCAACAGCCTGACGTACCTGCGCGAGCGTCGCTTGCTTCCGGTTGACATGGGCATCGATCTCGTGGGTGAGTTCGCTGTGCGCTGCCTTGGCCCGTCGTGCCCCGAGTGCCTTGGTCCGCACCGCCTTGTACCGCTTCGTTCCTTCGTCGTGCTTCCTACCGAGGTGTTCATCGATCTTGATCTGGTCGATGCTGTCGTCGAGTCGGCTCATCGTGTTCGTCTCACTTGCGCGTGGTGGTTCGGGTGTGTGTGTTCCCAGTCAGGGACCAGGGTGTTCTCGATGGTGTTGATCTTCGATGGGTACCAGTTGTTGCCCAACGTCGTCTTGTCGCCCATGAGCATCACGACCGCGAGCTCCTCGCGTTTCGAATCGTCGGTGAACCAGACGTAGGCGATGCGAATGACTGGTGGTTGGTCGGCGTAGGGCGTGTACTTGGTTGGTGGCGTTCGCCGGAGTGCGAAGGTGCGGAACCGGGAGATGACGATTGGATGGCTGGGGTCGCTGGGCACTTCGCCTTCGATGTCGTGGCCGTGCCGTTCGAGCGCGTCGAGCAGTGCCGCGATCTCACCGGCGATCTCGAGTTGGTCTTCGTCACTGCACACCGCCTCGAACTGGGCTGCGAAGAACGGGTGGAACTCGACCCTGGGCACACCCATGAGTATAGCGTAGAAGCAATATTGTACAAGAGCAATAGTGCCCCGTTGGGGTGAGGGGACTCAGCCGGGAGGCGAACGCAGGGGAGGTTGATGTCAACCAATTGGCGACCTGCGGGTGTTACGTAACGTGGCTGAGATTACGGGCTGGCTCTCCACCGATGAGGAATTCGACAGCGAATAGCCGCACCGTGTCCGCGTGGCTACAGACCGTGAGTGTCCGTCAGTCAGCCAGATCCCGTGATCGCGCCAGTCGGCAACGAACGCTCGATCGTCGCCCTCTCGCGGCGGCCACCGACTGGTGGACAGGCGCTGCCAACCTGCTGACTTTCACCCCAACCACTTCCGCGCCCGGCTCGCTGCTCATCTTGCTGACCCGGGGTTTGTCTCTGACGTCGCCGTGTACCTTGTCGATCCGGCTGTCGCTGATGATCCTCCGACGCTCGTCCACCGGTTGGTCCTCTGGACCGACCGCTATCTCGATCTCCCGTACGCGCGAATCGCCTTCGAGACCTTGCCGAG
>CAYQFM010000314.1:0-986 GCA_964416735.1 uncultured Iamiaceae bacterium
CAGGCGCAGGGACCGTTGAGGTGGCACATGACTCGGCGAGCACCGGATCCGCGGATGACCGGCCATCCGGCTCCCACGCCATTCCCGGAGCATCGACCTGGCTGGTCCGCTCGACCGATCCCTCGGTAATAGTCGAGGTGATCAAGGCCGCCGAGGACGGCTCGGGCGACCTGATCATCCGAGCTTGGGAGAGCATGGGCAACCGCACGACCACGGAGTTGCATCTGTCCACGCCGGCAAGCGGCGCACGACTGACCGACGCTCTGGAGGACGGTTCCCCACCATCACCGGCACCACGGCTCGAACAGATCGACAGCCGGACCCTGCAGCTGGCCCTGCGCCCGTTCCAGATCGCAACCATCAGGATCTCCCCGTAACCAGTCGACCGGTCGAGAACGACAACCGAGGTCAACTCCCCGGGTCCAGCGACCGCTGATCGGTCCGAGCCGGATGGATCATCAACGGTTCCTGCGTCGCCCCCAACCCGGAAGGTTCGCTGCCATGCCAGCCAGCATCCCGAATGCGAACCCAGACTCGAAGTCCTCAAGTAGTGAGGCACGGGCGTAATGCTTGTCGCAAAGGAAGAGGTCATCGTCGACCAGCACGGTCGCTCCCTGCCGACACCCCTTCCACATGCAAGTTGGTTGTTCCATCGACCCTTACCTCGTGTTCGACAACAGTCAGTGAACCACCGATCTGTGACATTCCGACTCGGCTCGTGTCGAAGTTCTGGCTGTCAGTGATCATCGGTCACGAGCAGCTTGGCGAAGCTCAACTCATGCCCGCTCGGGTCACGAATGTGGAAATAGCGTTCACCCCATGGAGCATCTGCGGGTTCGGTCTCGCTGCGGTAACCAGCGTCGGTTGCCCGTGACCACATGACGTCCACGTCATCGACCCAGATGATCGCCCGCCCCCAGATTCCACTTGGAGGTACTCCGACTTGGAGGTTCAAGAAGTCACTGCCGACGTGGAAACTGGTGAAG
>CAYQFM010000314.1:996-1559 GCA_964416735.1 uncultured Iamiaceae bacterium
TGGTGAAGTCAGAGTCGGGTCCGCCGTAGCGAAGGCGAAATCCGAGCGCCTCGTAGAACGCCACCGATGCCGACATGTCATCAGTAACCAAGGTGACCGCGTTGATGCTCTGCAGCGAAGCGTCCACTCGGTAATCCATGTCGCGAGACTCTACGAGATCACCACAAGGCTCCGAGGGAGATTTGAAGCAACGGTCAGACAATCCGCTCGGAGACTGGATGGCAGCCGAATGTATTGACGACCCTTAGCCTTCAGCATCGCCGGATCCATCGCCGAATTCGGCGATGTATTCGGCGATGGTCAGTTGGCGTCCATCCACCACCGGATGTTCAACGACCTTGCTGAGTGCCTCGGCATCTGGAACTACCGGCAACGCATCTGTGGGCAGTTGGCTGTAGGTGTAGTCCGACACGGCGAGTGGCGCAGTGGTGGAAGCGAGTGAGAAGCGGACGACGCTTTCGTTGCGACCGGCGCAGATCAGGATGCCGATGGTCGGAGCGTGGTCGGCTTGACGCAGGTTCCCATCGATCCAAGCAACGTAGAAGCCGAGTTGCCCGGTATGG
>CAYQFM010000315.1:0-1540 GCA_964416735.1 uncultured Iamiaceae bacterium
GGTCACGCTTTGCTGCATCGGCCAACAACGCAACCGTTGTGTCGTGATCCGGATAACCAAGAGTTGTCCGCATGAGGAAGCGATCGAGTTGTGCCTCGGGAAGTGGGTAGACGCCCGCCTGTTCCACAGGGTTCTGCGTTGCGATCACCAGGAACGGTCGACCGGTCTCGTGCCGAACCCCGTCGATGGAAACATGACCTTCTTCCATCACCTCGAGCAGCGCCGACTGGGTCTTCGGAGACGCACGGTTGATCTCGTCGATAAGCACGATCGTTGCGAAAATCGGACCCGGATGGAACTCGAACTCCCCGGTGCGCTGGTTGTAGACCGTCGCACCGGTGACGTCGCTCGGCAGCAGGTCCGGGGTGAACTGCAAACGACTCTGAGTACCTTGAACCGTATTGGCCAGCGCCTTTGCCAGCGAGGTCTTGCCGGTGCCGGGAACATCATCGAGCAATAGATGCCCTTCTGTGAGCATGCACGTGAGCGCAAGCTCCACCGTCGAACGTTTACCCAACACCGACTTCTCGACATTGGTTGCTAGAGCCGCAAATGTCTCCGCAAACCAAGTCGCTTGTTCGTTTGTTATTGCCAATGAAGACTCCGAATCAGACGATGCACCATCATGATGCGCTAATACGTGAACAGAAAACTGAAACTAGCCCGAATATACGTTCGACGAATAGGTTTGTGGCCCGACAAGATCAACTCTTGTCGGATAAGGATTTACTCTTGGTAAAGCGCACTGAAGCTGTCGCTCCGAAACGGTACCATTACCATCGGCTACGATACCTGGGTTCGGATATTCCGTTTGCTCCTTCCAAGTTCCACCAATAAGATTAAAGCACTTTCCTACATAGGTACCCGGTGCGATATCCGTGGCCCTAAGAAGCAAATAATAACACGGTGGATTCTTGGCGGCGCAGACCGCAGCCGTATTATTAGATAGCGAGATAGTAACAGATGGCTTTGGGCAACTGTCAGGTCGTGTAATTCGGCTTGACTGAGACGAGGATGATTTCGTGACTCCCTGGGAGGTTGATTGCGCGACAACAGTCAGCGTCTGATCAACAGCACCGCATCCAAATCCGCCCCTACTGGCAGATGTTGACGTCCCATATGACGCGTTGGCAATCGCACCCGTGAGTTGATAGTTGGAAACGCCGGCACCATTCGCTGACGCACTCCAGTCCCACCGGATCGTCGATGCGTCGCTCCACCCAGATGTCACTTGATTCATCGAAGGAGGTCCGAACGGCATTACAGTTCCGCCACCATTGGGCGAGGTCGTGATCGATGTCCAGCCGCTGCATTCCAGTTCGGCATTGTCGACGTCGGGGTGGGAGTTGTTACATGCCCGCACCTCGAACGGACCATAGGTCGTTCCGTTTACCAGGCCCGTAATGGATAGTGCCACAGGAGTCGACCCGCTGGCACCAACGCTGATGCTGCTTGGACTGAAGGACGTTAGAGACCGTTCACTGTAGCCACCGCCTCTCACGATGTATTTCGATATTGACGCCCCACGGGTGTTTTGCTG
>CAYQFM010000316.1:0-1523 GCA_964416735.1 uncultured Iamiaceae bacterium
CGCTGGCAGTTCGGGCACCGTTGGCATTTCGAGCACCGTTGGCATTTCGAGCGCGACGAGAAGCGGAGCGACGGGAACCTACATCGTCAGAACGGTCTCGTCGGTTATCCGGCACACACCGATTTTACACGGTGAAACACGTTAGAATCTCCTCGTGCGCGAACCCGCACCGGTGGGTGCAACGGAGACTCAACTGATCCTCATGAATAAGACCGACTCGACCTCGCAAGATTCGACGGATTCAGCAGACGGCGCAACCTCTACGACGACCAGCACTATCGAGCCGGGCAATTCGGCACCAGAGCCACCCCACACTTCCGGTTTCAAGGGCACTGCCGTAACCGTCGAAGAGGTAGAGGCCCTATTGCGTGGGGTGATCGATCCAGAACTCGGCGCAGACATCGTCGAGTTGGGCATGGTCAAGGGAATCCGCCTCGAACCACCCACGGTCACCGTGAAGGTTGCTCTCACCAGCGGTCGATGTCCCCTTCGGGGTCAGATAAAGCGAGATGTGAAGTCCCGCATCGGTTCACTGCCGGGGATCGCCGAGGTGAAGCTGGACTGGACCGAGATGACGCCGGAGGAGAAATCTGAGGCAATGGCGCGTGCTCGCAAGAACGCCGCCGACAGCGCGCCGGACACACGGGTTCCGATCACCACCCGGATACTCGCCATTGCCTCCGGGAAGGGTGGCGTTGGCAAGTCCTCGGTGACGGTCAACCTCGCCGCCGCTATTGCGGCCCGTGGTTTTGTGGTCGGGGTACTGGACGCCGACATCTGGGGTTTCTCGGTTCCACGCATGTTGGGCGTGGACGGTCGGTTGCACGCGGAAGACAAGGCGATCATTCCCAACTCCCTTCCGTGCGGAGAAGGCCGGCTCGACGTCGTGTCCATGGGCCTGTTGGTGGAAGGCGAAGAACAGGCGCTGATGTGGCGGGGACTCATGCTCAACCGAGCTGTGCAGCACTTCCTCGAAGACGTCGCCTGGGCAACGGACATGGACTACCTGCTGGTCGACCTCCCCCCGGGAACAGGCGACGTTCAGATGGGCTTGGCGAGGATGCTCCCGCGAACCGAGATGTTGATTGTGACCACCCCCGCGCTCAGCGCCCAGAAGGTGGCCATTCGGGCGGCAGACATGGCTCGCAAGAGCTATCTGCGTCTGGTCGGTGTTGTCGAGAACATGAGTGCATTCGTCTGCGAACACGGCGTGTCGTACCCGCTGTTCGGTGTTGGTGGTGGACAGAACCTGGCGAATGATGCCGGCGTTCCACTGATCGGCTCTGTACCCATCGAACCCTCTGTTGCGGCGGGCGGCGACACCGGCAATCCAATCGCACTGGGTGAAGGGCCTGCGGCCGAAGCCTTCCGCGAGATCGCACGTTTGTTGGTAGAGGAACACACGCCCCCGGTGGAGATGACCGGTTGTTCCGCCCGGGCATTCTTCACCCAGTTGGCAATGGAACAGGGCCTCGAGAAGCTCGACACGCCTTCGCCGTCGAACAGTTGAAGTCATTCGGCTT
>CAYQFM010000317.1:0-1519 GCA_964416735.1 uncultured Iamiaceae bacterium
TCAATTGTGGGCTCACCCACTACGTCCCACGCTCAAACAACGTGAGGCATCTCGCACCAGCGGTCCGATACCAGCAGGCGGGCGTAGTCCCATCTCGGTTGGGTCGACCTCGAGCGGTGGTGCATCGCATGGAAGAACTCGTAAGTAGTACCGGTGGACGTAGACGGCGTCGAGCAGGATCCCGATGACGGTCTTGCGTTCTCGTTGAGTTGCCGATCCCCGGACTTCGTGAGGCCACGTCAGGCCGACTCCTGATTTCGGAGACACCCTACGATGACGTGTCGATACGATAGGTCTATGAGCTTGGAGCGAGTGACAGTTGACCCAGACCGGATGGGTGGGGTTCCGTGTATACGAGACCTCAGGTTCCCTGTGTCTTCGGTTCTCGCCATGATCGCAGACGGCATGAACTCTGCGGAGATCCTCGTCGAACATCCCGATCTTGAGGCCGAGGACATTTCAGCGGCTCTGCGGTACGCCTCTCTCGCCGTCCAAGAAAGGCAAATTCCGCTGCAGCATCCAGCGTGAGACTTCTGCTCGACCAGAACCTGTCACCGTCACTCGTAGACAGGCTGTCTTCAGCAGGTCACGATGTCGTACACGTTCGAGCTCTCGGGATGAGCACTGCGACAGATGCTCAGATCATGGATCGGGCGGAGCGAGATCAGCGCGTCGTCGTGTCTGCCGATACAGATTTCGGTGAACTACTCGCTGTGTCTAACCAGTCGAGACCATCGGTAGTACTTCTGCGGCGTCAAGGAAACCGACGAGCTTTGGAAGTCGCAGATCTTTTGATTTTGAACCTTCCTGCAGTTCAGGAAGATCTCAAGCGCGGTGCGATTGTTGTCCTGGATGCTGATCGGATTCGTGTGCGAGCTCTTCCGTTGGATCCTGACTGATCCACGTTCGTGTGCTGTTTCACGACATAGCGGACAGGCGTCATAACGGCAGCTATGAAGACTCGGAGACCGCACTGGTGACTGCAGGCGAAATCTGGGTGACTATGCGTCCGAGTAACTCAGCGTCGGTGCCAGTTTGGGCGAGCACAATGCGGCCTTCGATCCCGCGACGCCGAGTATCGCCCGACACGGCTCTTCGGTTCTCGCGGGCGTTCGGTGTGAACAATGGATTCTGGATCGCTATTCAGAACGACTACGACCTCGAAGTGACCCGAGATATCCATTCTGAAGAGCTCGCCGCAGTCGAGACGCTCATGCTTGTATATACAACCACCTCAAAGGAAGGTGTTGCGATAACCGGTTGAATACGGCCACCTGACACGCGACAGCGACACTCACCACTGGCAGAACTATCCCTCACCAGTCACGCGACCTCGGAAGCTGTCAAGTCCTGATTGCTGGATTGTTCAGGGTTTCGTCTGAATGGTGGGCTTGTTGATCCAGGCCTCGGCTGGCGGTGTGGCGGCGGTGGGTTGTCGGTGCCGGAACCGGGCCGGGTTGGCTTGATAGGCGGCGTTGAGGACGTTGGTCTTGAAGCCGCCGGCGAACACCGCCGCCGC
>CAYQFM010000318.1:0-972 GCA_964416735.1 uncultured Iamiaceae bacterium
GGGGTGACGCGGCGGGTTCTGTCCACCCTGGGCACCATCGCTCAGGCTTCACAAGCTCTGATCACGGGATCTGGTTTACGGTCTCTACTTTACAGAACGTACATTATGGGCGCTTGTGATGCGAGGCCCAGGACCAATTGGGGGTTCGCCTCGCAATTGTTCGCGTGTCGAACTACGCTTGCCACCTGGGTGGCCGGCAACCGGTCATCCACACGTGGTTCGACCAAGGGGACGCAACATGTCAAGGACGAAGCTCACCGAACGCGTCGCCGTGATAGTCACGGCGACGACGCTCGCTGTCGCCTGCAGTAACGGCGGCGGCACGGCCACTCGGCAAACCGGACCCGTTCACGCGCCGTCGGGCCACGCAGTGGGGCTCTTTGACGCCTCGACCGTGAATGCACCGGTTCACGAGGGCGCCCCCTCGCGAGGTGGATCGATCACGTTCGGTCTGGAGAGCGACGTCCTCAACGTCTCACCCAACCAGAGCCTGCTCCAGCCCGCTGACCAACAGGTCGCATCCGCCGTGTTTGCGTCGCTGGTCAGCTTCGACGACAAGGGCATCCCGGTGACCGACGACACCGATCACCACGCCAATCAGCTCGCCGAAACGATCACCCACACACCAGACCTACGGACCTGGATGGTGAAGCTTCGCACCGGCTTGCAATTCTCGAACGGGGTTGACCTCACCGCGCGCCAGGTCGTCGACCACACCGAGTGGATCAAGTCATCGGGCACGTGCGACTGCAATCAGGACGCTCAGAACATCAACTCGGTCACCGCTTCAGCTGGCGACACGGTGACCTACGTGCTCGGCGACCCCGTCGTCGATTGGCCGGCAAAGCTCACCCGCGGAGGTCTCGGCTGGATCACCGAGTCAGGCGCTCGAAGCAGCGCCGGCGATCCGACCAATCCGGACATCGGCCACCTCATTGGGGCCGGACCCTTCGCGTACGAATCGAAAACCGG
>CAYQFM010000318.1:1018-1519 GCA_964416735.1 uncultured Iamiaceae bacterium
CCACTACTTCGGCGTCGATCGATCCAACGACAACGCCAAGCTCCCCTACCTGGACCAGATCACCTTCAAGCCGCTGGCAGACAGCGTGACCCGCCTCCAAGCGCTTCAGTCCGACAGCGTTCAGCTCATGCAGACCGCCGACACCGCCAACCTCGTACAGGCCAAGAAGGACAAGAACCTGACCGTCCAACCTGCGCAGGGAACGAGCGCCACGATCATCGGACTGAACCTCACCAGACCGCCTTTCGGAGTGACCCCGAAGCCCGGCGAGGATGCCCAGGCCACCGCCGTGCGAGCCCTCGATGACCCGACGGCGCTGGCGGCACGTCAGGCCTTCAACGCGGCCCTGAACCGAAACGAGATCAACCAGAAGTACTACAGCGGCTCGCGCCTCCCCGCGTATGGCCTCATCCCCGAGGGCAACCCGTGGTTCGCCAAGGCAGGACAGCTCCCCCGTTTCGATCCGACCGACGCGCGTGCACTCCTGGACAAGGTGGTTGC